>JABJMI010000911.1 GCA_018659505.1 Planctomicrobium sp. | reverse complement strand
TGAAGCATTGGAATGTAAATCAACGTCGCCCTGCACATTCATCACCTGTGGTCGACTGAATCCGGTGAAAGGCTTCGACATTTTATTGCGAGCTTTTCGCCTCGCATTAAACAAGAATAAAAACTTGCGATTGATCATCGGAGGTGAAGGAGAAGAGAAACCGATCCTCCAGAAAATCATCTCCGAACTCAATCTTCAGGAGCATGTCGAACTCGCTGGCTGGATTGATGATGTTCCGACTTTTCTGGATCGAGGCAATGTCTATGTTGTTTCGTCTCGATCAGAATCTTTTGGAATCGCATTGCTGGAAGGGATGTCACGCGGGCTCCCTGTCATCACGACGCGCACGAAAGGTCCTAGTCAAATCCTTACCGAAAGCAACGCCTGGTTCGCTGAGACAGAGGATGAGTTCAGCCTGAAAGAAGCAATCCTTCGCGCCGCTGAAGATCACAAGCTGAGACAGCATCGCGGAGAAGAAATGGTCCGCATCTATCAATCGAAGTATTTCAAAGACTCTGTATTGGGTCACATCGAAGAACTCTACGAATCCTTAGCCACGTCACCCGCTTCAGTGTCAGAGTTTCAATACGACGACCAGCAACAGATCACAACGCGAAGCGACGCGAAACAACTCTTAAAAGAAGTTGGCATCGTGACTTCCGTAGACGCCTTAACGATCCCCCTTGCACAAACTCTACGTGATGTCGATGGCAGGCAAACTGGAATTTTGAATGCGGTCGGTGGTTCTAAGGTATTTCTGAAAAGACACCTTCAGCATGAAAGCACTTCCAAAGACTTCATTCAAGATGGTGAAAAGGAATCTAAGGCGGTCCAACTCTGTGAGCGGGCAGGCGTTCCAACTTTACAAGTGCTCGCCTGTGGAAAGAATGACAACCCAGATGCAGGATCAATTGGTTCCTTTCTGATCACAGCTGAAGCGGGCGGAGGGATCTCTGCGAATCAACTCTCTCATAGCTGGAGATGCGATCCAAGCAATCGCAACACAACGTCATCAATGCGTAATGAGCTTATCGTTTCCATTGCGGAGACGATCCACAAACTCCATGCAGCGAACCTCTATCACCAAGACCTCTACTGGACTCATTTCTTCCCGAGTCGTTCTGAAGATGGAAAAGTCACTTCTCACCTGATTGACGTTCAGCGATTAACACGCGGAACAAACGCCGTTTCCCGGTTTCTCTTCCAACTGAAAGATTTAGCACAACTTAGGTTTTCAATGGAATGGGTCGGTTTGAATTCGGAAGAAATCAATTTCTTCTACTCGCGCTACTTTAGCCACCAACAAAAATCCATTTCGAAAACAATCACTACCACTCTTGCGCCGACCTTAGTCTGGATGCGAAGTCTGGGACGGTTAACGAAATTAAAAGCTCGGCGAAAAAGCAGAACTCTGGAAGAAACAGTCGCCATCGAACTTGGTTTCGCTCCATACCTTTCGGAAATCCCGCATGCAGCAACCCGAGTAGATCACGATCAAAAGCGAGCCGCTTAAAGAGATCGGTAACTGCCCTTAAGCGGCACGGGAGGCGCTTGAGCTACCCGCTGAATGATTTCTCAGAGCTTCAATCATTCGTCGCGCGACGGTATTTGCTCCGTCCCCATTCATATGAACACTATCGAGATAGAATTCGTCCCGATTTAGAATAAGGGATTCGACAGCGAAATACTCGCAATCGAATTCATCCGCCAACGACTGCAAACAACGGTTGTAGTCAGCGATCAATAAGTTACGAGCAGCGTCACCCCGCACAGGGACTGTACTCCACAGCATGATCACCGACTCTTGATTTCGTCTTCTGACATCATTGATGATCGTGCTAATGTTTTGACGGAATTCTTCCAATGTAACAACTGGTCCCACAGGAAGAATTTTTCTTATCCACGGAGAACGCAATCTTCGTTTCAGAGATTTCAATACCTTGCGTCCCCATTTACTCAGCCGACCGTTGGGGTAATACGGAACATAGAGTTGTGGCAAACTCGTGTGCCACGAATCAACGAGCCCATAATTGATCAGCACAAGGTCCGCTGCCGTATTGTTATCTCGGCTTCTGGAGAGACCTTCGCGCGAGCAGTTCATCGTGCCGCCATGATTCTCCAGATTGACATCAAATCCAAGATGCGTCAGTTGTTGCTGAAGTTTCGTAGGGACACACTCCCCCGGCGGAAGCTTCTCGCTCCCTTCAGTATTGCAGTCTCCAAAAGCTTGAAGCTTCAATGCCGTTGGAAGTCTCTCAAAGAGAGTTTCACGTGGTCTGTTCATCACAACGGATCGCTATATGATTTGAATAATCGTAGAGCCAGTGACGGCTGTTCGGAAATGCCAGTGCATTACTACAATTGAAAATTCGGGTGTCACTGGCTCTGCCAGTGTTTTCTAAGTTGAATGT
>JABJMI010000724.1 GCA_018659505.1 Planctomicrobium sp. | reverse complement strand
GCTAATGATCGAACGTCCCTGCCCATGCAATGGTGGGTCGGCGTCGTACCTCCTTGTCCGACCCTACGAAACTCTTAAAGGACTACGCTCAACCACGCAGAGAAGATGACGAATATACTCGTTTCGAGCGGACAACATGTTGCCGCAATTCAAGGCGGCTCGTGAACCTTTCCTTCGTTATTGAGACCACAAACCGTAATTTGAGTTGTGTGAACATCCAATCCAACGTAGAACATCACAGTCTCCTGATATCGGGGTGGTGAAAAGTACAATTCCGCGACACCTGATTGACGGAGACTTCCTACATAGTTTCATTTTCAATGCTTTTCGTGTCCGTGAAGAACAATTCCACAAGTTAAAACGCTCAACCACGAGACAGATCTGTGAAGACCAAATTTGAATTTGCTCTTGCATCACCCAACTTTGGGATCGGCGGGTTCGCAAAGGTCACGCTCGGTGCGGGTGCCGTCCGCTTCCGTCACCCCCAGTCGAACGTACTCTTCGTCGGCGAAGGCCATAACAGCTGTGGGTTGATCGGGATCATCCTGGATTGACTCTTTATGAGCGCGAAACCCCAAACACAGGAAATCGTTACATGTGCCGCTGCGTACTTCGCGAGGCATCGCGCAGCCGGTTGTTGTGTGATACAGACAAGATTCGTTCAGCGACTTTTCCGGAATACGGTCGATGTAGTCATCGATGATCGCTTCGGGGTCGGCGTCCTCCTCGTGAACTAGCCGGTACGCCAGAAAATCGGCAGTGATGAAAGCATGCAGGTGCCCCATGCGGCAGCACTGACCTCGGCAGGTGCTGCAAGCATTCAGGATAGCTGTGGAAGATTGATCCTTGTCGCGAGGTTCGTAACCGCTCAACAGGTACTTGACGCGGTATGCATTCTGCGTTGTTGCCTGAGCTTCCACCATCAGTTCTTCCAGCATCGAGCGAAACGCGGCAATTCGCTCATCTGACTGCTGTGCCATTTCAGCGTCGAAATCGGGCACAACAATCAACCGGAGTTCGCCGGATTCAGTCCTGCTAAAGACATCCGGGGATGTCTCCCGCAATCGTTCCCGGGCTCCTTCGAGAAGCGCAGCCTGTTTGGCTCGAATCTCTTCATTCTCCGCAGCGACTTTTCGTTGCAACCACGGACCACGACATTTGAGCTCGCCACAAATGTTCTCATGCTTTTCGTGAGCGGTGACCAGTTCCTTGCCGCATGACGGACAACAGAGATGTTTCTGGAAAGGATTGTGCCGGACAGGATTCGGAGGTTTGGAGTCGGACATAAATCATCCTCACGAGGTACTAACGAAGTGCGGAGAACTGAAAGGAGTTCCCAAAAAGTTCGAGTGAGTGGGACACGCTTTATCTACCAATTTGATCAAGGTCACACACCGACCCACCTACTGTTTGGAGTGTCGCTCTGTCTGATTATAGGATTGTTGGTGTGCCTGGGGATTGTACCACACTGATCCGGGAAACTGCATCTGAGAGGGCGTCATTCAGGGCGTCTGATTCGAGTCTCTTTTTTCACTCTGCAGGACGGGTGGCACAACCCAGACTATAGCGGAGCGAAAGGATGGGCATGGCGATCGCGGAGTTGAGGTTGTTAGAAACAGAGAATTCCTGAACTGAGCAGCGGAGCGAATTGCCCTGACGATCTCGCACTGCGACTACAATTCAACGTCGCATCTGGTTCATTTTAGGTGTCACGTTTTTATTACAACGCTGTCTTTATGTATTGCAACCGCACTCAGCTAATTTCGGTACGCATAGCGTACCCTGCTCGCTTGAGTAGTTCAATAATGCGGGAGACTGAAAGTGCTTCTCGATATTCTTTGGAAAAATTTTTGCAAATGCCAATATTGAAATGCTCCCGTGGTGATCTCAATTTCTACCGTAGCCGCACTGGTTCGCACACAAAATGCGTGCAGCTAAAGCAGCTTTGCATAATTGAATACATCTCGATTGATAAAAATCTCATTCCGTTCCAGCATATTGTTCCGCGAATTCAATCGCTCGCATGTCGATCATTTCTTTGAACGATTCGACATCGAGTTCGTCGACTTTCTGGTAGTTTTTGCGGTTCATGATTTCGCGATTGCGGACTGTTGCTTTGGTGGACAATTCAACAATCGCTGTCGAGGTAAATGGGGAGATCACCATTTCAAGACGGCTATATCGAGTTTCCGCCTGCTTACCGGGGACGAGGTGCAAATCATTGCGGGTGATGCGACCACCCCAGCCTTCTTCTCCGAGGATTGTTTGAAATTCGAAGCCGGGCATGTGGTCGACCAAGCTCTTCTCGCACTCCTCGATATGTTCTGACAATTCGAGCCGAAAACCGGAGTGCATTGTCTTGAGTTCCTCGGCGCTTAACTGTTCTTCTTCTGCGGCACGACTCCGTTCAGTCTTTTCGTTTTCACCACGTTGAATGGCGCGTTTGAGTCGATCATCGAAATTCATTATTTTTTCTCAATTCAAGATTGTGGGGAATCATAATTCTAGGGAAGAACTCAGCTGAGGGAAAGAAGCGAACCACAGCGACGGCATGATTTTTGAGTAGGTCATACATTCGTTTAGCTGCACACTTCAAGTGTGCAAACGAGTGTCTGAACCGCAGCATCGCAAGATACGTCTTATCAACATGCACGCATATTGCTATCAATTCGAAGTTAGCATTGGATTGATTTCTTGGTCGTAGCCTGAGAAAACTCGGAAGTTGCTTTTGCAATTGCGTTCGAATCAGTAGTTTGTGAGCTAACACAGACAGATAGATCAACTCTTCCGAGAGCGTGCGAGAACTTTTATGAAAGATTTGCCAATTCACATCGATCAGTCATCAGCACCGGT
>JABJMI010000818.1 GCA_018659505.1 Planctomicrobium sp. | reverse complement strand
TTGTAGGTCAGGCTCCTGCCTGACTTCCTTTGAATGCTTTGATCAGCTTGGTTCTCCGTAGTTCTCTTTGGTAACGGGCAACTTCGGTTGTGGGTATTTTCCACATGCCCAATCTGGTGAATAAACACCTGCATTCACCCAACGATGGAAGCTACTCGCTTCCCAGTCAGACGGACACCGAACAAGTTGATGTTTCACCGGATTGAAGTGGATGTAATCGAAGTGAGTCTCATAGTCATCCTCGTCTTCGAGGAGATGTTCCCAGAATCGACGCTGCCAGACTCCGCGTCGATTGTCGTTGCGTTTGCCCTTGGAGACTTTCCAATCTTCTCCGCCGTTTGCAAGAAAACTGGTTGTAAACGTTTTTTTTATCACGCTCCAACGCCCGGAATATTGAGTGTCCCCAGGAGGCAATGACCAGATCGCATGCAAGTGATCTGGCAGCAACACGATAGCATTGATTTCAAAAGGCCAATCCTGTTGGCATTGACGAATGGCATGACCCAATAGGGTTCGATTCTCTGGAAGATGAAACAGCTTCCGACGTCGATGTGTGACGACGGTAAAGAAAAACGTTCCTCCAGGAATTTCTGCACGACGGTAATTTGACATCCATAGATGATACCAAAAAGGAAGTCAGGCAGGAGCCTGACCTTCGAGGCATAACGATTAAGTTCACAGGGCACGCGACCCGGTGAGGTGAAGGTTTGAATAACGACAAGTCTAAACAAAGCAGCAGACGTTGAAAACCCGACAAACCAGCGCGCTGCTGTGCGTCAATTTGCTCTGCCAGCAAACAAATAATCTTTGCAGCAGAGGATGGCAGGGCGGGAACCCAATGGGATCTGTTTTGTGGGAAATTATTGGACAGGAGCCTGACCTACTCGTTGCTAATCTTCTTTGATCTGACTGTTCAATTTATAGTGCGCATTGTCAGTTGTCTTCCCCCAACGATCTTTCAACACGCCTCGAAACCACATACTTCCGCCTTCTTTCTGGACACCATTAAATTTGAATGTCACACTCTTCTTATTTCTCTTCGAGAGAGAGACAGACAGGTGACCATTTTTCAATGACCACGTCCCCATCATGCGATTGTCCCAATAGTCCGTCGACTCTGCCCGACCATCGAGATATAGCTTGTATGCTGTACCTCCACCATACGATTCCAATTTCTTGTATTTCTTTGATCGCGTTGTCGGTCGTCCAGCGTCTGCGATTCCCTGCATCCCTCGCAAATCAACGGCAACGGTTCCCGCTACCTGTGATCGAGTGATTACAGTTTGTCCATCATCAAACACGAGCCACCATTGAATATGATGGTAACCAGGTCCAAGAGCACGAGCTGACGTATTGAGGCGGTCTCGGTTGAAGCTGGGAAACCCTTTGTACAACCCCGTCGCATCCGGCGTGAATGATGTCGTCGCCACATAGTCAAGCTTCGTCCCATTTTTAGACTTAAAGTGGATTCGAACGAAGTGGGTCTTCTGCTCGACGTTTCGATACCAGAGCGTCTGAAAGACATCTGTACCGACGGCACTGACATCACTAAATTGTCCCTGCGAAGAACTGCTGGCCGGAATCGCCCGAACGCTAAGATCGTTCGCCACTGAGTTCACCCAATCATAACCTGGGGCTGGCTGCCAGCTTCCTTCCGTATCGCCAGCGAAAATGTTCTTGATCGTCGGATGCTTTGTTCCGGGCGACCAGAATGTTGCTGGTTGACCCGGACCTCCCCTAACGTGCCCCGGTGGCAACGCCACATTCTGATGATTTGGTGCATTGGTATTGCTGCTTCCATTGTAGTCTGTAATGACTCGCCGCGAATAGGATACGTAAAATGTTAGCTGCTGGCCTGCTGGTCCTAAAAGAACTGCCCAGCAGTAACAGTATTTCCTGTTCCGATTGTCTTCGAGAACATTTCTTGCTCAGTAGAATTAGCTTGATTAATATAAGGAATCAAGCCCTTAATCTTCGCAGTCGGACCAGTGTTTTTGACTTCGTATTTGTACATAACTGTACCGACAGAATGGCTAACCTGACGATAGCGGAATTTTACAGAGGGGATGTTGTTACGATCCACAATAGACTTTGCGGATTGCCATCCTGTCCATTGAGTTGACTGGGCAGTCGCGAAAGAACAGGCAAGAATGGTTAGTGTGACGGTACACACATTGGTAATTTTGTTAAGCATGACTCTTAGTCCAGTAGACTGATTGAATGTTTGGCATAACAAGTAATTGGACGGAATGACATTCTTTATAACACATTACTACATGCCGCCTGACACTTAAAGTAACGGCCCAGTTTTCTGGCTGGCAAGTGATTTCTCTTTGATTATGTGGAATCAAAACGCAGAGTGCTTGTTCATCTTTCCTAGCTTTCAGCACTGACAGAACAAGTGGGAAGGAGTTGGCCGAGTCAACACAGTTTATTTTTTC
Organism: Planctomicrobium sp.; assembly: GCA_018659505.1. GTDB lineage: Bacteria > Planctomycetota > Planctomycetia > Planctomycetales > Planctomycetaceae > Thalassoglobus. The sequence continues at coordinate 6,431 of JABJMI010000818.1, read as the reverse complement.
CTTTCTGCTGCCAACTACTCACTCGCTACTGCGGTTCGAAATGAACTGAGGGTGGCACTTGCGATTGTGAAAAAGTGCCGATTTTTCCGGTTTTGCTGAAGAGTCTGGTATTGCGGGTCGATAACTGAATTAGAGTGGCAGAGTTCCTGTCATCATTCAGGCATCTTAGTCTGATTAAAAACGAATCATTCGAGTTATCAAACCGCCAGCGAACGAGATCGGCATGACAGTCAAAAATATCTTCTCGAAACCGTATGCACTGGTTCTCACCGCTATGGTCATCTCTGGTGGACTTTGTGGTTGCCAGACCCAGATGGGCGGACAAACATTGCCTTCTGCTTATTATTTGCGGGACGATGTCCAGTTCTTCCCAGCTGGACCAGAGACACAATTGTCTAATTTGCGACAGGCATTAGAAGAGTACAAAGCAACGGGTGAAGACTTCGACGCGGACCTCGACCCCGTTCAATAGGTCTCTCAAAGCGTCATTTCGGCAGAAGCTGCCGATTGTCGTTTTCCCTGCCTGACAAATTCAAATAAAAAAGAGAGCCATTGCGGGCTCTCTTTTTTTGTTGAATGACGTTGAGAAAACGATCGTGCTGTTTGTGTCCGTGATGAAAGCAGATCATCAAGTCGCTAGCTAACTGTTATGAGACAGGATGCTTTCACCTTCTTCTCATGACACTCTTTTAAACGGATTTGCTTAGGGGTAGTTTTCTCCAACGAATGCTTGGCAGACCCTCTCAAGCATCATTCGACTAAAAGATCGGGGAGACGGTAGGACCGAAGCCTGGCAGGTATCGAATGACTCGTCCGGGATAGCTCATGTATTCGAGCAGATGATATCCACCGGGATTGACTGCTGAGGGACGAGGGTTGACGATTCGCTGCGGTTGGTCCTGGCGATGCACAACAGTCGGACGCATTTGTCCGAACATAATCTCCACAGTTGTGTCATGACGATAGCTTGGATTCGCGAGATACTCTGCGCGTCGATACGGGATTGAGTTGTAAATCTTCTCGTAATTCTTTGGATTCACATCAACGCGTGAAGCTTGTTGTGGTGTGATCTGAATCTTCCAGTTGCCGTCGACGAGTGTCTTCTCGCCTTCACGTGGTTGAGTGACTGCGTTTTCTGGAAGTTCTGCTTGCGCTACGATTTCAGGCATGGGGGGGAGTGGTGGGACGACCGCATCCTGAGAGTGTGCTCGCTCTGATTGGCAAATCAAGGCGATTGCAATCGCAGTTGCGAACAAAAAGAATTTACGAAATTGAAGTCGAGCCTGCTTGGGGGATGAATTTTCCATCTGGGTTTCTCCTGGGTCTTTAATGAGAAGGTTTCTACACCTCTCCGGAAACCACGACATTGATGCAACTTGGAGTTTTCTCGTTGCAGCTGAAGGTTAGTCTTGGAGAGGTTTGCGGGTCACGCAGACTATGACGCTAATCGCTCTCGCAGACCAAAGTCAAAAAATAGTATTTGACTTTTTCAATTTTCGATACGCTTGCAGAGATCGGCACGCGAAAAATTGGCTTTGTTGGCTTTTGGCATCATTGCTATAGTCCTGTCGCGGCTTAGTCAGCCGCATTTGAGTAGGAAAGTTTCATTCGAGCCGCTGGTCTAGGGACTAGGGATTGAGGGGCAAGGGTAAAAAAATAAGACCTGAAACACTTCAATTGACTCTCCTAACTTCTAGATCCTGCACGGCGACTCGGAAATTCGCTCGCCGTACTTGTAATGTTGATCTGTAAGACTCCAATCCCTCCTTTTTGACTTCATCAAGTGAATCCTCGCTATCCTTCCCTCCGTTGAATTCTTTCTGCATGCACATGCAATCCACCAGTCTATCAACGTTATTTCACCTAAAGCATTCAGCAATGAATCTGCTTTTGATGTTGATTATCTGTTGCATGGCAGGTTGCGGGACGACCAAAAGCACAGTTGCTACCGAACAAATCTTGCTTTCTGATGCTGTGGATCATGCTGTTGCCCGGATTGATTTCACTCCTATGGCTGACCAGAAGGTCTTTTTTGATACAGAATTCATCAAAAATTACAAAGGGATCGGATTCGTCAATTCAGAATACGTGATTAGTTCTTTACGGCAGCAGATGTCCGCTGCCGGTTTGCATCTTCAGGAAAAGCAAGATACGGCTGATTTTATCCTGGAAGGTCGAATTGGAGCTCTGGGAACAGATGCTCATGAAGTGGTCTATGGTATCCCGTCAACATCCGCTTTGAATGATGCAGCGGATGCCGTGGCTGCATTTTCTTCGGTCCCGAAAGTGCCTGGGATTCCAGAATTAGCTTTGGCGAAACGATCAAATCAAATCGCTGCTGCGAAAGTTGCAATTTTTGCGTATGAGAATGAATCTCGACAACGTGTCTGGCAGTCAGGAATGTCTACAGGAAAATCAACTGCCAAGGATTTGTGGATCTTTGGAGCAGGTCCGTTTCAGAAGGGAACAATTCACCAAGGCAATGTTCGCTTTGCTGGCTCAAGTCTTGATGTTCCATTGCTGGAAGATGACCGCAAAGGTTCTCACGGTCCAATCGCGTCTTATCGCAACGCAACAATTTTCGAACCACAATTATTGGACGCTGAAGAAGTTGCAACCGAAATCGCTGAAACAGAAGCGGAAAAATCCGACATCCAACAGGCGTCTGCAGAAGAAATTGTGAAAGAAGAGAAGAAGTGACTCAATCTGGTGAAAAATCACTCTTGACGTAACTACTCTTGATGGCTGATACTAATTCTCTGAGAGTGAATTGACATCACCCTTTTCTAAGCTAACATTGGAATCAAAGTCGTTGCTTCAGTGACATTTTGACGCTGAAGGCTCAGAGGACTTGCATTCTTTTAAAGTAAGTTTTGCTTACACTTTATCTTCCGGGTATAATCTCGAAACACCCTCACAACTCACGATTTGTTTTGTGCGAGTATTCGGTTTCCAGTAAGGTTGAGTAAAAATCTTTTATTGAATGTGATTCTAAGACGAGCTTATTCTAGAACATTTTCATCAAACGAGTGCGAGTTGAACCTCGCTGTTACATTGCATTTTGCTTACGGAAAGCATTTTTGCAAGCTCGTCACGTCGAAAGAGTTTTAGTAATACGTTATTCCCAATTGGGAATGGTTGTTCGGAGAACCATTTCGCATTCCCTTTTCTTCTTCTGGAAGACAACACGTTTACCAAGGTTGGTCATCAGGCGTTTTCTTGACAGGATAACTGTCGAGCCTGTTACTGATCTTCGAAAAAATTCCATATTTTCCCATTGGACGGGATTGGAACGGATCATTATTGCTGACTCAATAAAGCAAATCAGAGAAGCCAAAGTTAGGGTTCTCGATGAATTTTTGGTCACATTTTTGAATCACTAAAGAGATTTTCTCGCTAAGAGTTATGATCAATCTCCCTATGATTTAATAGGGATTTGCTGTGACTCTGGCAATTTTAAGACGACTATAAGATCGCAGACTTGCAGGTTCTATAGTCTGGAAATGAACACGATTAGGTTGGCTAAAGACGTTTGATCTTTAGTGGCTTCCAGCTTGTTTTGAATTTCCAAATTGATTCCAAGCCACACGGGGTGATTGGTGGGATCGCTGACAAGTCATTCATTATTCAACAATGTTTTGAGCATTGTGGTGTAGAAAACTCCAGGTTGCAGACAATTTGTGAAAGTCTCTACGTCCTCTGTTTCTCTTTCTTAGATACCAGGTATCTTTAATGCCTTCTAAAAGCACATCTTCAGCTGACTCTTCGAGTAAGCCTAAACGAAAAACGACTCGAAAGAAGACAGCTTCTTCCGCAAAATCAACTGCGACCAAACCTCGCAAGAAAGCTGCGAAGAAAAAAGACTCTCCCGAGGATGATGATTCCGACTTTGGAGCCGGAATTGTGGAAGAAGTTCAATCAGGTGAAAAAGAACCTGTTGCCAAAAAATCGTCTCCCAAGAGGACTCCAAAACCTAAAAAGAAGGTAGAAAAACCAGTGGATGATTCTTCAAACGACCTCGGCTTTGACGATGATATTGAATTCGACGACGAAGTGAACGACTCCGTAAGCAGTTCTGAAAAGTCTTCGTCCGAACCAGCGAAAGAAACTCAAGCTGAGTCAGGGCAAAACAGTTCGGGTCAGGGAGACCGAGAGAAAGGCAGCGGAGGAGAAGACGGAGAAGAGAAGCCTCGTCGTCGTCGCCGCAGGCGTCGCAGAAAAGACGGTTCAAATACGAATTCCAACTCGAATTCTAACACCAGCTCAAATTCAAATTCCAACTCAAATCGTGGTGGAGGCGGAGGTCGCGGACGACGAAGTAATTCCAATTCCAATAGCAACAATCAGCGTGGTGGTCGCCGACCGGCTAAGTTTGAGAAGAACGCTGCTCCACAAGAGCCGATCCAGACTTCTGGCAAAATTGAAGGTGTCCTGGAACTTCATCCGAAAGGTTACGGATTCCTGCGTGCTGCAGCGAATGATTATGGTGCTCGCGAATCGGATCCATTTGTTTCGAGTTCTTTCGTCGAAAAGCATCACCTGCGTGAAGGCATCAAGATCATTGGCGAAATTGGTCCTGGTACTCGCGGACAGGGTCCACGATTGCTGGAAATCGAATCCATCGATGGTGGAACTGCCGAGGAATACGAAGCACGTCAACACTTCGATAACCTGACTCCGATTAACCCGCACGAACAGCTGAAGCTTGAACGCGGTTCTTCACCAGTCACGATGCGAGTCATGGACTTGCTTTGCCCCATCGGCAAAGGTCAGCGAGCACTGCTCGTCGCTCCACCGCGATCTGGTAAAACAATGTTACTACAGGACATTGCCGAATCGGTCAGCGAGAACCATCCAGAAGTTCACCTCATTGTCTTACTCATCGACGAGCGTCCGGAAGAAGTGACGGAAATGCGTCGCATGGTGAAAGGCGAAGTGATTGCTTCATCAATGGATGAAAATATCGAAAGCCATGTTCGCATCAGTCAGCTGATCTTTGAACGCGGCAAACGCCTGGCAGAGTCTGGTCAAGATTGCCTGATTCTTATGGACTCTGTCACAAGAACTGCACGTGCATTTAACAAATGGATGTCTGGCGGTCGAGATTCAAAAACCGGCACCGGTGGTCTTGACGTTCGTGCCATGGATATTCCTCGTAAAATGTTCGGAACGGCTCGCCGTTTCGATGAAGGTGGTTCGCTAACCGTCGTCGCGACTGCATTGATCGATACCGGTTCTCGTATGGATGAAGCGATCTTCCAGGAGTTCAAGGGAACAGGCAATATGGAACTGGTCTTAAGCCGCGATCTCGCAGATCGCCGTATCTGGCCAGCCATTGATATTTCGAAATCCGGCACACGTCGCGAAGAGAAAATTCTCGATCCCGAAATCATGGAAGGGGTGACAATGCTACGTCGTAGTCTCGTCTCCATGAACTCCGTCGAAGCGATGGAACAACTAAGCCGAACTTTGGCGAAGTTCGACACCAACAAAGAGTTCCTACAAAAAATTCGAGCAGTTCTCTAGACAGAACTGATCACTCATAAAATCTACAGCCGGCATCAGAGATCTGATGCCGGCTGTTTTTTTGCGCAGAGGCTAACTTGAGCGGGGAACTTTGTCGCTACGGTAGAGGTCTTGTTATAGCAAAGGCGCCGTTTCCCGGTATGCTATCGCCACGATCTCATCGGAGTAGTATCGCTTAGGTCGTGAATTTCCGAGTTGGGTGAGAATTCCACAGTCCAGTAGGCGATCGATATCCCCTTTTGCTGTGTGGTACGTGACGTTCATTGTCTCGGCGGCTTCGGTGATCGATAAAATTGGATTGCGAAACAGGCTCTCAATGAGTGTGTGAGTCCGTGGAGAGTGCGATTGGACACGCAAAGGAAACTCCGCACGTAGCTCTCTAAATCGATGACACCTCGCTATAGCATCTTTGGACTGCTGCACAGTTCCTCTCAAGCAGAACTCAATCCATGTGTTCCAGTCACCAGATGTGCTTATCCGAAACATGTTTCTAACATATTCGTCTTTGTACTTCTCGAAAAATGGACTGAGATAAAGCCATGGCTGAACATGTTCTTGCCACTTGTAAATCATCATTGACAACAAGGCTCTTCCTATCCTGCCGTTTCCATCCGTAAACGGATGGATTGCTTCAAATTGGTAATGTGCAATAAACGCCTTCACCAATGGGTTGATACTATCGTCCTCAGAATTCGTAAATTCAATGAAATTATCCATCAGTCGTTCGATCTCATGAGGCGGAGGAGGGACGTATCTGGCGTTCGAGCCAATCTGCACTTGACCATTCCGGTATTGACCAGGAGATTTATCCTTTCCACGCACTCCCGTCATTAAGGTCGCATGAATGCTTCTTATTGTGTGATTGGTAATAGGTTGGTTGTCGATCATTTCACAGCCTTGTCGTA
>JABJMI010000344.1 GCA_018659505.1 Planctomicrobium sp. | reverse complement strand
GCCGAGGATAAACGTTTGTGAATTTTGGAAATTCAATATCAGATTGAAAAAATCCAGGGGCAATTCGGTATTGCTCGGGAACGCCGGCAGGGTATTCACCGAGCGTCATGTAAGCGATGTTGAGAAGCCAGCGAGCGGATTCATCGTATTCAAGACGTTCCTCTTCATCTCCCTCCGCTGCGGGCATTTTAAGCACCTCTAAGAAACACTCAATCGCGCTGCGTGAGCCTGCTTCTCGTGTGTGAATCCCCGCACCACGAATGGGGACAATACAACTGTCTGCACTATTGAGCAGACAGCAGTTTTGAGTCTCGCCGAAACGCATGCTCGCCAGCCCTTTTTGAAACAACGTTTTCTTGCGGAGAAATGTGTTATCCTTCGGAATGAACTCCAGCGCGCTTCCAAACAACTCTAATGCGAGTTCTTCATTCCCCAACTTTAGTTCGGATTGAGCCGATTCAAAAAGAAGCTCCCAGTGCTTTGAATCAGTCAAATTCTCAACGAGTTGATCATCGGTAAGATACCCTCTTAATTTCTGGGCATGGGTGTCACCGACGAAGTTATTCTCAACGCGACCTTCAGTTGCAATACGCGCCAGCGTCTTACGCATTCTCTCGTGACCACTTTGTTTCTGCTCCGTGACTTCCGAAACAGGAGGTGGTTCTGCGACGCAACCAACCAAGAGAGACAAGGCAGTAAGAATGGTGAGTAATCGAGCGAAATTCATCATCGTGCCTCTCCTATGGATGCTCTTCTGCGTCGGGCAATGTGAAAGCATTTCCGAGACCTTCCACCAGCAGAAAAGTTTTGTCGACTTCAGAAATCTGAAATGTTTGCTGCGCTCCTGAGGACCAATTGACTGATAGTTCAATCTTCCCTGAATGCGTTCCTAGTCCGAAAAGAAGATGACGCTGGTTTGATGCAAGATAGCCATCGCCAGCGGTCAATTGCTTTGTCCAGCTCTCCTTACCGGCAGTGACTGTGACACTTGTTCCGATGGCGTCTCGATGACTATCACGCGCGACAAGTCGAATATCAACAGAGTGATTGGAAGTCTTTGTTTCATTCTTTAGCAACGCTGCGGAAGTCCCGAGATGCGACACAGCAAACTCTTCGCGTCCATCGCGATTCCAGTCGAGCTTGACTAATCCTCGCCCGATTTGTTTCTTCTGAAAGTAGTCGCCGATGTCGTGAAGTTCCTGAAACCTTCTTTGTCCCTGATTCAGCAAACATTGTGGTCTTTGACGATACTCGCGAGACTTCTCAACCTCAGTAAAATCGACGACGTCGCCATTTGTGATGACCAAGTCAGGGTTCCCGTCCAATTCAATGTCGATAAACTGAGTCCCAAAACCGAGCATATTGTAGCTGATTGAATGAAGCCCGGCTGCAACAGTTCGGTCATCAAAAAACATTTCCGAGGTCTGTTGATAGTACGTATTATCGTCCGCGTAGAAATTCGTCACGAATAAGTCGAGTAGCCCATCTTGATTCGCATCATCGACGGCGACTCCCATACAGGCTTGTAAGCGTCCCGCAGAGTTATAAGCAAGCCCGCGAATCAATGCTTCATTGGTGAACCTTGGTGCTTCCGCAGTCTTGTCTTGATTGACAAACAGAAAATTTGCTCGGGCATCATTGGCAACGAACAACTCAAGTTGTCCAGATGAATTGAAGTCGGCAGCGACGACTCCCAAACCGATCCCCTCTTTCGCGATGAAACCTGATTCGGCGGTCGCTTCCCGGAACCGACCATCCCCCAAGTTAAGGAAGAATCGATCTTGTTCAGGTTCCAGTTTCTGCTCTACAAAGCAAGGGATCGATGCCTCCCCCGATTTACACATCTTCGAGTGGACTCCCGACTTCGTAACATAGGTGACATCATAAATGTCAGCGAGTCCATCGTGATTGAGATCAGCTAAGACAACGCTTGTCGTCCAAGTCTGGTTTTCTGCGAACGACGGAACGACCACTTCCGTCAGCGTCCCGTCGCCATTGTTTTCATACAGAATGTTCTGCCCAATGCTTGCAACATATAAGTCTGGGAATCCATCCGAGTTGTAATCGCCAACGGTCACGCCTTGTCCGTAAATGCTATCTGCAACTTCGGCGATGTGTCCTGTGTCTGAAAAACGACCGTTTCCCAAGTTGCGATAAAGTTTATCGAGCGGCTGAGATGCGGCGTCGAGACTGTTATTGCTCCCCCATTGTGGCGGTTGCCCACCCTGCACAAAATACAGATCCGACCAACCATCTTTATCGTAGTCCCAGGCAGCGACGCCTCCGCCTGTGAATTCGAAGAGAAGCGTCTCTGCAGTTGATTGGTCTGCTCCATCTTGAAAGACAAATTCAATTCCAACCTCATCAGTCACTTCTTTGAAAAGAATATGTTCTTCAGCGGTTTTGGTGATTGATGTCGCTGACTCTCCGCCGAAATCTTCGAAACGTGGACGTGGAAAATCTTCCAGAGTGATAAGACGACCGATTTCCAAACCCTCGCTCCAACGTCCGGCGGATGCTTCGGCGATTTTCGAAAGACGACGATACTCGCTGATCGGCCAATTCAATTCAGGAAAAATTGCATTGCCAATGGTACACCAACCGACGGCATCCTTGAGACACCCAATCGATTCTGACAAGGATACCGCTGTCCTGTAATATGCTTCCCTGCCGAGTTCTTCACTGTCGTGAATTCGTTGGCAGGTCACGGCGTACTTTCTGATCAGTTCGCTCCGTTCGAGAAGTTGTTTCGCAGCATCTTCGCGTCCCAGTCTTTGTAAGAGTCCGCCTAATTGAGCATTCGCCTTGTAGTGGATTGGGTCTCGCAGAAGTGCCTCGGCAAAGCAGCGTACTGAAGTTTCAATCTGATTATAATCGCGCGCGATTAAGCCCAAAACGACCCAGTAATCCGCATGGTCTCGAATGGATGACGGAGCCTCGATCGTTAGTTTTACAATCTCTTGTTGCCGAGTTGTTTCGTAGAAATTCTGCATCCGCAACACCCAGGCTTCGGGCAGATTCGGAGCAATTTTGAATGTTGTTTCGAGATACTGTTCGCATTCAGTAAATTCTTTTCTGATGAAAGCGCGGTGAGCCAATCCCAAAAAGATCAGTGGATCATCCAACTCGGCTTCCAAGCCAGTTTCTAATGACCGGTCTTCGTATCCCCAACGTAATCTCTGGTTGCCGAGTAATGGAAAACGGATCAAGTCCAGACCGCCATGAGCGAGCAAATAAACCAATTGTTCGTGGGCGTCTTGATACCGTCCACTAACGTATTGGACGCTCGCCAATTCTCTGCGCGAGGCGGCATCGTTTGGATCAAGCGAGATGGATTGCTGATAACACCACTCGGCTAATGTCAGTCGTCCATTCTCGTGGAGAAGCCTACCAGCTTGATACATTTGAGGTGGAGGAACGAGGTTCACTGGTTTCTCTTTGAGAGCTCGAATGGTCACTTCAAGGGCTGCGAAATCTTTATCGTTCAAAGCGGATTTAATCTCATTGACATCGTCTGAAAAATTCGAAATCGAATCGCCGGTCGCTAAAGCGGATCGGGTCCAAAACTTCGCCATGTCGTCTAGACCGATCTCCTTGTATGACTTTGCTAATTGCAGCCGCACTTTCCCGTTTTGCGGTTGCTGGGCAGCGAGTTGTTCAAGTCGGTACAACTCAACTTTTGCGTCGAGAAGCTTGCGGTGCTGGTCCAGGTATTGTTTGCCTTTTTCTCGATCGCCAATACGGGCATGTGCCTGACCGAGTTGATAGAGAGCTTGCTCTTCAGAGGGGGAAAGTCGCAGAACCTGTTCCAGAACTTGAATCGCTTCGGAGAATTTGCGCTCGGCAACAAGGAGTTTTCCTTGCATGAGAAGTGCTTCGAGATCGTTTTTATCCGCCAGGAGCAAGTGATTAATGATTCCAGCGACTTGTTCTGTTTTCCCTTCCTGTAACAACAGGCGGGCATGCATGATTGGAGCCCGGTCGAGAAGGTCCGGTCGAGCCGTAATCACTTTCTCGAGTTCACGACGTGCATCGGCTGTTTGGCCGAGGTGCGTGTAACCATCAATC
>JABJMI010000225.1 GCA_018659505.1 Planctomicrobium sp. | reverse complement strand
TTGCTCTAGATTATTGCTTTGCACTTAAACGCGAAACTGTCTCGCCCTTTCAGGGCTTTATCGTCTTACGAATCCATAACCTGGGGCGAAGCCCCAGGCTAATATGTTTCGCCCCGTTGGGGCAGTTTCATTCACGCTTCCGTTTCTTTTTCTTTTTTTGCCCCAAAGGGGTATTCACAATATAGCCCGTGGGCAACGCCCCGGGAATAAAAGACCTGATGAGATCATGCCCTGAAGGGGCTAAACTTTTAGATGATCAGTGAAATTGAAGCCGCAACTCGCCCCCTCATCCTAACCTTCTCCCCACAACCAAGTTGCAGGTGAGAATGGATGTCGAACGTGGGGAGAAGGGACATCGGTTCGCTTCGCTCACTCAAGTTCAACAGATGTTGCCCCCACTCTTCTTTACAAGCAGAAAATTATACTTGCTTAACCCAACAAATTCGAGGCGAAAGCTCAAACCAGCCGTAATCGCTGACGTGCGAATTCGATCGCATCGATCAGGCAATCTATGTCTTCTATGGTGTTATAAACGCCTAAGCTGAGTCGAATTGTCGAATTCACCTGCAACAAATCATGCAGCGGCATTGTGCAGTGATGACCATGCCGAACGAAAACGCCTTTTCGATCTAGTAGCTGAGCGAGATCTTCTGGATGAGCCCCTTCCAAAGTGAAGCTGATTATCGCTCCCTTCTCTTCGACAGGTGGTCCATAAATCTTCATACCAGGAATTTCATTGAGCTTTTCGTGGGCGTAATGTGTGACCGACATTTCATGTCCATGAATCGCATCAAAGCCAAGACCCTCTACAAATTCGACAGCTGATTTGAGCGAAATTGCTTGCACGATGGGAATCGTTCCAGCCTCAAACTTTGCGGGAGGCTCAGCCCAAATTGAACGGTCTTCGTAAACTCGGTCAATCATATGACCGCCGAACAGTATCGGATCTGTTTCCTGAAGTAGTTGCTCTCGACCATAGAGAACACCGACGCCGGTCGGTCCATAAAGCTTATGCCCGGAGAAAGTGAGGAAGTCAATTTGGTCAGCGACGACATCAACAACTTGATGAGGGACGCTTTGTGCGGCATCGACGACAATAATTCCACCGACATCATGCACACGTTTAGAGAGCTCAGCGATCGGGTTGATTGTCCCCAGCACGTTGGACATGCCGGTCACGCTCAGGACTTTAGTTCGACTGGTAATAAACTTATCGAATTCGTCGGGGTCGAGAACTCCATCGTCTGTCAATGGGAGGTATCGCAGTGTAGCCCCAGTCCGTTCAGCGACCTGTTGCCAGGGGACAATATTCGCATGATGCTCCATCTGCGTGATGAGTATTTCATCCCCCTCCTGAAGATGCTTACTACCCCATCCGAATGCGACCATGTTCAGAGACATCGTCGTGCCGGAAGTGAAAATGATCTCAGAACTTTTCTCAGCATGAATTAGTCGACGAACAGCCTCCCGAGACGCCTCAAGTTCGTCATCAATCTGTGCCCCGAATTGATAGACCCCTCGGTATGCATTCGCGAAGTGTGTCTCCATCACATCACGTTCTGCGTCAATCACGACTTGTGGTTTCTGAGCAGAGGCTCCTGTATCAAGAAAGGTGACAGGTGACCCATTCGGGAGTTTCTGTTGAAAGATCGGAAACTGATTCCGGACCGCTGCAACATCCAGGATTTGCGTCTCCATGATGAATTTCTTATGTGGTTAGTTGAGCTTAGGTGATAGCGACTCTCTAATCTTCGCGTGATGCTGTTTCAACCGCGATTTGACGAACACGTTTGACCATTCCGAACAGACCATTCTTTCTCGCTGGGCTTAAGTGTCGATCCAGTTCGAGTTGAGTGAAAATTTCCTCGACATCGGTTTTGATGATTTCTTCTGGAGTCTTGCGATTGTAAATCGCCATCAAGACAACGATCAGTCCATTGACGATCATCGCATCGCTATTGGCGAGGAATTCGATTGTCGTCGATTCTGAATTCGTATTATCGGAGGCGATCAGCCAGACATTACTCTGACAACCGTGGACCCGATTTTGTTCGATCTTTTCTTCTTCGGGTAGCTTTGGGAGTTCAAATCCGAGATCAATTAGATAATCACACCGAGCTTCCCAGTCTCCCAAGAATTCGAATTCTTCAATCAGTTCATCAAGTGTCAGGTCAGCTGTGGAAGACATTGAGTCTTCACCTCGCGGTTAATTCATTGGAAATTCTACTGGTTAGCTGCACACTTAAAGTGTGCAGCTAACCACGGGACTTAATCGTATGCTTTCGACCCTTAACTTTCAAAGAGTTCCGGATCGTCTTTGAACTTTGCTCCGTCGCCTTCGTAGAATGAAGAGAGATCAATGCCCCCTTTGCCTTCTTGCTCAAGCAGAGCCAGTCGAGCTTCCAGTCGTTGCATGCGTGACTCAATCGCCGGGTGCAGCAATTCTTGTTTAGCTGCCTTCTGAGGTCTGGGGACCGCTGGGTATCCGAGTTGTCGTTGCAACGCTGCAAACAGATAAAGAGGGTCTTTCCCGATGTTCGCCCGTGCGATTCGCCCGGCATGACCCTTGAAGAGAATCGGGTAGGCAAGTTGAAACTCGGGCTCATTTCGCTGTTTGCGAACATCTAATAAGTATTGCTCAGAGCGGCGGTATAACAGGTTCGAGAAATCAACCGTTCCCAATTCAATGCGAATTTTGTGAATCCAGTTCTGCCAATCTGAATTATAAATCGAATCCGCTGCGATGGCGAAAACACCATGATCGTAGCCCAACCGGTTTCGAGCCAGGCATTCGAATTGGTAGACAAAGACTGCAGCTGGATCGACCGATTCAGCACTTCGAAATTCTGCTTCGTGTTGCAGGATTCTCAAGGCGATACGAAAGTCGAATTTCGAGTTGTCTTCTTCCGCCTTCTGAATGA
>JABJMI010000815.1 GCA_018659505.1 Planctomicrobium sp. | reverse complement strand
CGTGGAATGGTTGCCATTACAGCGGACTACCGGGTTTCTTCTCGGCAAGGAACCAAGGCAGACGCATCCGTCGCGGATGCGAAATCTGCGATTCGCTGGGTGCGTGAGAATTACAAGACATTGCACATCGACGAAGATCGCGTTGTCGCGGCAGGAGGTTCTGCTGGCGGACATCTTGCAGCCTGTACAGCGATCATCGACGGATTCGAAAGTGATCAGCAAAACCTTGTGATCAGCTCAAAACCGAATGCAATGGTTTTGTTCAACCCAGCGGTGACATTGGCGCCGTTCAATAGTCAGCAGCCGCTTCCCAAAGAAAAATTAGAACAGGATGGAGGCTTGGAATTTCGTATGGGGACCAAGCCGATCAATCTCTCTCCGGGGCATCATGTTGTCAGCGACTTGCCTCCGACGATTATGTTCTTCGGGACGGAAGACTTTCTGCTCGATGGTTCAAAATACTTTCATCAGCAAATGTTAAAGGCAGGCAATCGGTGCGATCTGGAACTCTATGATGGTCAGTCGCACGGGTTCTTTAATTATGGGAAAAGTGAGAACAAGTATTTTATCGAAACACTTCAAGCCACTGATGATTTCTTACAGTCGATTGGTTACCTCGACGGCTTCGGCAATGTTGCAGCGTGGCACGCTGATCGACAAAGGTAATCTCGCGGTTTGCCGGACACTTTAAGTGTCCGGCAAAACACGTTTTGCTTTACTTACGTTCTGGCCAGTTTAAGTGCTTATGTAAGAACTTGAATGTTCCATCGCCGTTGATCGTATGCGGACCGTCGAACCATTCGATTTCTGTTTTGTCTTTGATGCCGAGTTTGGTGTAATGCCGACGAACTTTGGCGTACTCCCAACCAACCCATTCATCGGGAGCAACCCCATCATCGTGACCACGTTCGACCATGAATGGACGCGGAGCCATTAACCATGAGAGTTCTGCATAGTTCGCGATGTGTCCCATGTTCCATTCAAAAATTTCGTACTCCGGTGTGTAGATGTACGAGTAACGATCTTCCGCCGAAGCGTTCTTGCGAATCCATTCATTGAAGTCAGCGGAGCAGATGGAAAGGCAATAGCCTGGGGTATGGTGTTCAATATTCCGAGTAGTGCTATTCTGATCGCTCAGAAGTTCTATAGACTTCGATTCGTTAACTAGCAGCGGGGGGACTCGAACTGCTGTCTTTCCACCGTAACTCAATCCGTAGAATGCGATTCTTTTAGAATCAACGTACGGCAATGCTGCCAACCAGTTCAATGCTTCCCGATGTTGTGGGATGATATAGCTAAACAGTGAGCGACCAAGGGGGTTGCTCTTACGTTGAATGACACGAAAATCATCATAGCCTTTGTACGGATTCTGCGGTGCATAGACGATGAATCCTCGTTTGACGAGCTGAGTGGCAAAGCCTTTGTAGGCGCGGAAGGCTCGCTGCGATTCGTCGAGGGTGATTGTGTCCATCGGGACACCTTCCAACCCATGCTGACAGACGACGACTGGTCGCTGTTCACCTTCTTTGAGGTCTTTCGGAAGTAGTAAAATTCCTCCAGCGATGAGCCCCGGTTTATTCTCGGTCCATGGTTCGTTCTTATTAGGAATGTTCAGAGGAGCGCCAAATTCATCAACTTCCTTACTCGGAACAAAGACTTCCATCGGCAAAACAATTTCATATCCAACGTGAGTCGGTTCGTCGATCACCTTACGAGACAGTGCCGAATCAGGCCACGAAGAAACCACATTCTCTAACTTCCCAATAAACGAAGAATGCACCATCTCACGATATTTCGGAGCCTGCTTCTCCCAGGCTTCGACGCTGCTGCGGTCGACGTCTTTCCAAAGTTTGGCTCGAACTTTGTCGCTGCGCGCGAGGAGCATTTGGGTGTGACGAACGAGTTCGCTGACGAGGCGTTTTTGCTGTGCTTGGAGAAACTCTTCTGAGATTTTTTTCGTCACTTCCGCTTTGATTTTTTCGTCAGGTAATATCGTTAGATCACGTCGTAAAATTCGATTCAGTATCGTCACCGTATCCTTTCCACACACTTGAGTCGCATTCTCGACAAGGTGTAGCCTGCTTTTCAGTTTTTCTTGAGAGGCGTACCTATCTGCTCTCTTAAATTCTCGTTGAACTTCGCTTACCTTCGGCGATACAATCCTCCCAGGTGCAGCAATCGCAGCCTGTCCCGGTTTAGCTTTAGCTGGACCAGTTATTTGGGGAGCTTGCCCCGCCTCGATGATCAATGGTGTAGGGGAAATGAGGCTTGCTAACTCGGCATCGCCAAACTCGCTGAGTTGATTCCACACGTTTCGATAAATTGGTTCCTGCCAAACATTCTCTCGTGGTCCAAAGTAGCCATGGATGACAACTGCATCAAATAAATTTGGTTCAAGTGCTGCTGCGAATTGAGCAATCAGTGCTCCTTCGCCCACCCCAATTAAGATAATCTGTGGTGGCTGCTCCTCCTCTAGATGAAACTCGTCTCTGACTAGTTGTGCGAACGACAGCGTTTTCTGCACTTCGTATCCGATAATGTGACGCCCAAGATTAAAACCTAGTCGATAAATGTATTCGCGGTGCGAAAGATTGGTAGTTCGAATATCTGGATGCTTTGAGAACAGGGTGTCTCGGCTCAGCAACAGAGGACAAAGAACTTCTGCTCCCTGTATAGCGATCCTTTCAGGTAAATGCTGAAGAGATGGAGATCGACCGTTTAGTTCGGGGTCGTCTAGGAGGATCACGAAGGGTTGTGGTGGTAAGTCAGCAAGTTCTTGCTCTGAAAGGTTCTCAAAAAACTCTGCATTGAAGTGGTGATAGCTTGTTGCCACACCCGACACACCTTCTGAAACCGCCCATCGTAACAAACCAGAATGTAGGAGCTTGCTCCCTTCCGACGCACTAAACACCGTCTGTTTTTCGGCATCTCCATACCAGAGAACATCATTCTTTAGCAACGGATCAACCGCCCCTATCATTTCCCGCAGACGTCTCCGTGCTGCTTTTTTTGCTGCTTCAACATCTTCAGCACTCAACCAGGGTGCGGTTCGTTTACCTCGGGCGGCTTGTAGCTCTTGCTCTGCAAACTGACTGATGCCGTGCACCATCACTTCGTGCAGCGGTTTGGTCAGTTCGAGTTTCTTCGTATTGGGGAGAACGTCACCAGTTGGGGTGATGCTTTCTTGTGCGGGTAAATGCTCACTTAACGCAATCAAGAGAGCCACGTTGAAAACTATGAAGCGATGCATGTGTTAATCCTAAATCAAGGCTGTTTTGCCGGACACTTAAAGTGTCCGGCATCACGTTCTTTTTGTGACAAATGACCAATGTTGGCGTGGTTTCCACTCTTTGATGGGATTCTGTTCAACGTAATGTATTGCACTTTTCAGTTGCTGCTCAGAATCAATATACACAGCCCAATGTCCCTCTGCCCAGATTGATGGGATGCGACCTTTGTTTTGATCTCGATAGCTGTACATTGGA
This sequence comes from Planctomicrobium sp., assembly GCA_018659505.1. Lineage (GTDB taxonomy): Bacteria > Planctomycetota > Planctomycetia > Planctomycetales > Planctomycetaceae > Thalassoglobus. The sequence continues at coordinate 193 of JABJMI010000815.1, read as the reverse complement.
TGCAGACCTGATCGAGTCAATGTGTTCGATCCGTAGCGTTTCATCTGTTCTTCGATGTCCTCAGCCTGCATGGTCTTGCTGATGGCAACACAGTGCAAGTGTTGTGGAAGAATGGCAAAGGCAAGCAGTTCAAAGTCTTTCTTCGATACTGACTCAGCGATACCTAACGCTACTTGTTGGGCTTGTTCACCGT
>JABJMI010000665.1 GCA_018659505.1 Planctomicrobium sp. | reverse complement strand
TGTGACCAGGCGGGTATAAGCCCACCTCCCGGTGTAGCGAACAACACGCGTGTTGCTCCGAATGTCCAGGGGGAATGGACTGGAGAGAATGAATACAAAAATGAACATTTCGGGATTCAGTTAACGATCCCGGAAGATTGGTATTTTGAGAAAGGCATGAACGAAGCAGCCGCTGATATGGGCGCCGATATATTAGTCGGAGATGATGAAGCGAAGCGGAAAACGATTGCAGCAGCCATGAAGAATACCCAGACGCCGTTCATGGCTTACCGTTATCCCCCCGGAACTCCGGGTAAGCAAAACCCGAATGTAATTTGCATGATCGAAAAGATAGCTCATCTCCCCGGCATTAAAACCCCAGCTGATTACTTGCTCATCCTGGAACAAACTCTCAAGAGCACGAATGTTGATGTCTCCTTTGAAGGTCCGCCCCAGACTGTTCAGTTAGAAGGTCTAGATTTTTCGCAGCGAATTCAGTCAATCAATATGGGTTTTGGGAGTATAGGGCAGAGAACTTATGCGAGAAAAGAAGGAGATTATATTTTGCTCATTTCAGTCACCTTCTTCTCTGATGAAGATGAGACAGTGATCGATGAGTTGCTAAATACAATTTCTATAATCAAACAAGAGACTCCATGACCAGCAAGTGACGAGTGAGCAACAATCAGGAGTAGAACAACGCTAAAATTCATCTTAACAGCTCAGTCTAGAGCATTTTAAAATCGAGCAAATTGTTACTGTCTCGTGGCTCTAGTGTTAAAACATATGAAAACGTATTTCGCGAACAAGAGAAGCATTGAATATGAAACTCTGTAGGAAGTCTCCGTCAAATCAAGAATCGAAATCAACTACAACGAGTCCTCTTATGAGACAACTATTTCTAGCTGCGATGTTCGTTTGCATTCAGATTTCATCATTACTCAATGCAGCAGATCGTCCGAACATTTTATTTATTTTGACCGATGATCAGGCACCATGGGCGTTGGGACTTTCAGGTCATCCACATGCACATACCCCGCATCTGGATGGTCTCTTTAAGTCTGGTGCTTACCTCCCGAATAGTTTTACGGTCACGCCGGTTTGTAGTCCTTCACGTGTCAGCACATTGACCAGTCGGTATGGTGCGGAAGCCGGAATTAGCGATTGGCTCAACCCTCGTGTGGAGCCAGAGAATGGGCTCGATTCGAAAATAGCAACCTGGCCCCGGGAACTGCAAAAGAGTGGATACCAGACAGCCTTGGTTGGGAAATGGCACCTGGGACTCCTCGACGAACAACACCCCACAGAATTCGGCTATGAATTCTTCATGGGACTTCGAGGCGGAGGGACTTCTCCGTTCGGACCAAATTTGGAGGTTGCGGGTAAAGAGCAGAAGATCAACGGACTGACAACAGATATTCTTACCGACGAAGCGATTCGCTGGTTGCGGCTTTACGATTCTAAAGGTGGTCCGTTTGCGATGTCGCTGCACTATCGTGCTCCACATGCCCGTTGGTTGCCAGTTCGCGAAGAAGACTGGGAACCGTTCAGCGACCTCGATCCTCAATTACCGCACCCAGACTATCCGGACTTGAATGTCGAGAAAGTCAAGAAGATGACTCGCGAATACCTCGCGAGCGTGAATGGTGTTGATCGCAATGTTGGCAAAATCCTGGAAGAACTCGAGCTACTCAACCTCTCGAAGAACACGATCATCATATTCTCCAGCGACCATGGTTATCAAATGGGGCATAACGGAATCTGGCACAAAGGAAATGGAATCTGGGTTCTCAACAATCCTCCGCCAGCGACAGAAAACGTCCCCAAGAATCAACGACCAAACATGTGGGACAATTCCATTCGCGTCCCAACAGCGATTCGCTGGCCGGGCGTCATCAAACCAGACACCATCATCAACGAGACCATCTCAAACCTCGACTGGTTCCCAACCATTCTCGCGATGGCAGAAGTGAAACTCCCCAAGTCGACACTGATTCGAGGACGCAACCTTACTCCCCTATTGGAAGGCAGAGACGTTGACTGGAACAACGACCTCTACGGCGAATACAGCACCAAACATCAATCCCAAACCGACATGCGCATGTTCCGCACTCCCAACTGGAAACTCATCCGCGACTACAAGAACCCGAAACGAGACGAGTTCTATGATCTAAGCAACGACCCAGAAGAAACAAAGAATTTGATCGATACAAAAGACGAATCAACTCAAAACCAGATCAAAGAACTGGATGGAAAACTCCGTGAGAAGATGACGAAGTTAAAAGGATTTAATAGTGAAATAAGGTGAAGCTTTGGAAGGGCATCAACGCAATTTTGTGAGCCGAGTACCCTCCCGCTTATTGATAACGCTGAAAAACGCAATGGTGGCTGGCAAGCTGGACTGATATAATTGACATCAATGTAATCCACGAGACACGTCGGAGGTGCGAAATGGCTGTATCAAGCAAAGAAAACATTGCCGAAAAGGCAAGGCAGATCTATGAGAACAAACTAAGAGCTGAGCTTGAAGAACACAGCATGAATAAGTTTGTGGCAATCGAACCGTTGTCGGGAGATTATTTTCTCGGCGAAACCTTGAGTGATGCAATCGGGGCCGCCCGAACGAAATACCCTTACAGGCTTGCCCACGCGTTGAGAGTTGGTCGAAAGGCAGCTATTGAGTTTGGAACCAGAATTCGATGAACGGAAACATTGACGGTTATGGACGGGCGTTACTGAAAATAAATATCAGAAGTACCTCTGGCGGAACAGCAACTTCCGTTGATGCTTGGGTAGACACTGGGTTCACAGGCGATCTTGTAATTTCGAACTCGTTGGTCGAACAGTTGGAGCTGAAGGAGTCGGGTTCAGTCGATGCAATACTTGCGGACAGCTCTCCTATCGAGTTGCCAACGTACACATGTATTATTGATTGGTTTGGTCATCAACGTCGATTGGAAGTTGTCGCGAACGATGGCGAATACCCATTACTCGGCGTTGGCTTGTTGATTGGGATGGAATTACGGGTGAACTACGCAACGCTCAATCTGTCTCTGAAGAAGAACTGACTCCCCCTGCGCAGTGAAGTAGACTGGAACATATCCCAGCATTTTTATTCAACGCCGAACTGCTGGGTCGCG
>JABJMI010000813.1 GCA_018659505.1 Planctomicrobium sp. | reverse complement strand
TGTGAAAGACTCCCGCGAGTTGATGCGGCTCTTTGGTGCGTCTGCAAACTTGGGACAGGAGGCATTCTGCTAGAAGAAGCTCCCACCCTTCCAGTTGAAGATGTGCTAGTTCCAGCTGCAGCTGAACTATTATTCCTCGCAAGTTTCGGACTGGAATTTAAGCGTTCCAGAAATCCGAGACCGAGAGTTTCCACCGCTGAACGGTTCATGACGTACTCACCCGCTGTCAATTGAGCAGGCACACGATCGATTCCTGATGGTCCAGAAACAAGTCCGCCTGAAGCGAGTCTTCGAGGTGGAAACCCGTTTCCGGGCGGGAAAAAAGTTGGTCCACCGGAAGGACCACCAACCGGAATTGGCGGAATCGCACGAATCGCTGCCGCCGTTTGATGAGCAGCTTGTGTCAGTCTCTGCAATGCTGCGAGAGCTGGTCCGACATTTAAGTTGATTGGTCTTTGGGAAACCGTTTGCAATTGCTGCGAGATTCTAGAAATTTGACTACTAACTTGCTGAAGAGGTCCAAGAGCCTGCGAGAGTCGGCTAAACGAATTACTGAACTGCCGAGCCGAGTTGGTCGTTTCAGAGATCTTGCTCTTTAACTCTTCAAACCGATTCAAGACAGAATCAAGTTCTCGCTGTAACTCGGAACTGTCTCCAAGAATTCGAACTGTTAATGATTCAGAGAAAGACATTATTGATCCTGACTATAAAGTGCTTCGTTCATTTCAGAGGCACAGGTTGATGAGGTTCAGTAAAGAAAATTCACCACGGAGACCCTGAGCACGGAGAGAGAAGCTAAGTTCTTCTCAGCATTTAGCTCTTCTCTGTGTCTCCGTGCCTCCACAGGAAAACAGTTCTTCGATCGCACAAATTAGATACGGCTCACTGTCGGTGCGGTTTGGAATGCTCGACCTGAAAATGCAATGAGATTTGTGTCGTCGCATTCCGACATTGTTAAAGATTCGCGGTACACTTTCTCGAAAGTTACTTTTTCACTGGCGACTCCGGCGGGGTCAATAATTGAAAATTCAAACGTCAGGGTTTTCTGTTCGCCCGGAGCCGATGTACTTCCAAGACCAGCGTCGTTATGAAACATTAACATTTCATAAAGTTGCAAAGGATCGGCAGCGTCGATTGCAGTTCCGAGGAGTTGGGTCCACTTCGCTGTAAATGAAATGGTGACAGATTCTTCATCGCCACGACGAGTATGCCCGGCTGCGATGGAGCCACGATCCTTGACTTCAATTGTGTTCTGCCGTTGGGTCCAGGTCAGGTCACCTTCATCGAGAAGGACCGTTAAAGAACCCGCGAGTCCGCTGTCCTTGATGACAAGTTCACCATCACGAAGATTGCGTGTAATGTTGGATACAGCCATAGATTGTCCTATTCACTTGATTAGTGTTGAATTGCCGTTGCTTGAATTGAGAGCACCAGATGTTGCAGCGTGTTTCGATGACTTAAGGACTCATTCCGAGTGAAATCTCGAATTGTCGGCTCTCGGAAACGAAGTTGTCCGACTTGAGTCGATTGGGAATCAGCAGCGAAGACTTCGATTGACGTTTCTTGTAATACTTCGCGTGCTACATCTACGAGTGCAGAAACAGATCGTTTGTTGACGTCGCGCGAGAAGAAGTGAATATCAATCAAGAATGAAAAACGCTGCGGAGACGATGATCTTTTCGGTAGATCATGAATCTGATTGAGCCAAAACTCAATCCATGACGTCTGAGTTGAAACATCAACCTGAGTTCCTGGGAAAACAGTGAGCACTTCTGATGGACCACTGTTCTTCCAGTACCGTTGCAACGAGAAAATGATGTCTTCTGTATTCATTAGAGATAGTCCTTCGCTCAGCAGCTACAATGAATCGAAATCATTTATTGAATCGAAACATGTTGTTCAAACGTCCGATAACTCCAGCGAGTGCTTGGCGTAACATTGAAAACGGAGCCATTTTTGATGTTCCGTATTCAAGAAATGCGATGTAAGGAACGTGATTCGTCGCGGTAACTGATGATGTGTTTCGTTCATGATTCGAG
>JABJMI010000111.1 GCA_018659505.1 Planctomicrobium sp. | reverse complement strand
TGCTCCAGATCCTGTGTTGCCAGACTTACGATCATCTGTCAGTAGCCGGGAGCTAATGCTTCCCGTTCCTGGTGAACGACCGCAAATGGTTTTACCCAACGAGAATTTGATTGCACGAGTCGAGAACAACAGCGTTCCCTCGGCTTACTTGCTGAGATCGGATCAATTAAGAGAAAAAGCGATTTTGAAGTACGGCGGCTCCGACGCTTCTGAAAACTCAGTCGATCTCAGCTTGAAGTGGCTGGCGTCTGTTCAAAACCGGGATGGTTCTTGGGATGCAAGTGAATACAAATCGGGTCAAATCGGAATTGATCGAGACGGCATTGATCGGAAATTCGCTGGACGTGATGCCGACACTGGGGTCACAGCCTTGGCAGTTTTGGCTTTCTTAGGAAAGATGAACACCGTCGAGGAAGGGATCTATTCACCAAATGTGAAGAGGGCACTTCGCTGGTTAGTCGCCCAACAGAAAACGCATGAATGGCCCAACGGAGATAAATCCTCAGGTTACTTAGGAGGGAATGCCACACAGTTCGCGGGTATTTATTGTCATGGCATGGCAACCTTCGCGATTGCAGAAGCTTATGCTGTTTCCAAAGAAAGTGAGGAGGCTCAATTCTTGCGAGACCCATTAGATAGAGCTCTTAATTTCATTTTCGTAACACAGATTGACGATGGCGGATGGAGATACGTCAAAGGTCAACCAGATGGAGACATGAGTATCTTCGGCTGGCAGTTGATGGCGATGAAAAGTGCCGAAGCTGGAGGAATCACAATTCCATTCGAAACGAAATATCGAATGACGAAGTTTCTGGATGAACGCAGAATGGGTCGCTATGGCGGACTCGCAGGCTATCGTGAGGGCGAGCCACCCTCAGCAGCAATGACCGCGGAAGCGATGTTCTGTCGACAAGTGCTGGGACTCGATGCAAATAAAACTGCGGTCGACGAAGCCTCCAGATACTTGCTTTCCAATCGACCTTCCAGAAGCACACTCAATCTCTACTATTGGTATTACGGTACTCTCGCAATGTTTCAGCGAGGTGGCAAAGACTGGGAAGAATGGAACGCAGCGATGAGAGATCTAGTCATCTCCGAGCAGCGCACAGTAGGTCCACTCGCAGGCAGTTGGGATCCCCGCGGAGTCTGGGGCAGCTACGGCGGCCGCATCTATTCAACAGCGATCGCAACTCTCAGTCTGGAAGTCTACTATCGATATCTGCGTGAAGAGACTGAAGCAGAATAGAGTTGTCATTCGTTCATTCTCAGGAAAGCGATGATCTCGAAACCGCTCAATGGAAATATCAATCTTGCAAGGTGTCTGTCGAGGTCTCTCATCTTTTGTGGGGATGCTGTTATTTCCGATTGGTTGGTGGTGGTGTCGAAGTATTGACTCCTTCGCAACTCCTGACAGACTGGATAGAGGCTGTGTATTTGTGCTGTCCGGCATACAAGGTAAAAGTCCGATTGAATTTGGGGTCGCTCGTGGGTTGAATGATGCGGGTGTAAGATCAGGCATCGTTATTTTTGAATGGACAACTGGTCTTTGGCCACTATTTCTGTTTCATCTTCGTGCTAAATTCTGGCACAGACGGATGGCGAAAAAGCTGGCAAATGCAATTGTCGAGTATCAATCAAAATACCCAGGGCGACCTGTATTTCTACTTGGACATTCTGGTGGTGCAGGGCTGTCGTTGATGGCAGCGAATGAATTACCTGATGGAAATAAGCTGAGTGGAATTATTCTGCTTGGACCAGCGGTTTCACCAATTTTTCCTTTAGACTCTGCACTCACGAAAACGGAGCAAGGAATCTGGAACTTTCATTCAATACTAGATTGTCTTTTCCTCGGGATCGGAACAATTCTCGCGGGAACGATGGACGGCAAATATCGCCCCTCTGCTGGGATGGTTTGCTTCAAAGGTACGAGCATTAAGGACAAATCAGAACCTCAACTACATCAACTCGGCTACAGCTTCAAGATGATAAGCCAATGGCATTTCGGAGGGCATTTCGGCTACTCGAATCGAGTCTTCATTGCTAACGAAGTTGCTCCGTTGATAGAAATGCACCATATCGAATGAAGATTTGAGATGAATGTATTCTGATACCACGCTTACAGAGTCTCTAACAATCCAATGATAGCCCAGGCAGTTCCCCAGTAGGTCGCTGTGGGAGTAAACTGTTTCTGATGTTTGCCTTTTGTACTGCGAACTTGCCATGCGCCATTCGGTTCTTGTGTCTTTAACAAGAAGTTGATCGCATCCTTGATTTCAGAAGTCTCTTCTCTGACGCCCGATTTCAAAAGCGAATAAATGGCGACTCCGGTACCGAAGGCATCGCTTTCATCAGCGGTTAACCAGCCCCACCCACCATCTTCATGTTGGAACTCAATCAAACGTTTTTGAAGTTTAGAGACCTTGGCTGAATCACCACTCTGGTGAGCCAGAAGCAATTGTACAGCCCACCATTCGGTACTCTCGCCTGAATTCTCCGTTGTGTTCTCTTCATCAAAAATGGGGAATTTGAAAGGTGCTTCAGAGTTTAGAGTTCTTAGAGAATAGGCAGTCCAGTACGTTGTCACCGCTGTTGTTTCAGGCTTTGGACGTTTTTGTGCCGGCAATTGTCCACAAGCTTTCCATGTTCCATCTGCTTGCTGCGCGTTGCTCAAATACTGTGAAAACTTTTCTCTCCAGGCGCTGGGATTTCTCTCTTCTATGTCGTCAACTGCAAGTAGCAATTGAGCCATGGTGTCGATGTTCCCGTTCGCTGTGTCGACCTCTTGCTGATCATCTTGATCGCGGTTCTTAGGGTTCACGAAATTATCGATGGTAGTCGACCAGTTGATAAGTTCTTGCAGTTTTTGCTCGTCAACTTCGAATTCCTTCGTTGATGCGGCATTCAGGCTCCATACCATGAATGGAATCTGATGGCAGGAAACACAACCTCGTTTATCAATCCACCCCTGACCTTCGCTCCAAAGATAGGGCAGGCTTTTATCAATAGCGATGCGAACATTGACCTCTTGCCCTTCAGCATTGGCAATTGAAAAAAGCGAAACGATTATCCAACATGAAAATGCAAATCGATAGTTCATTTCGCTAATTCCTCGCGTGTGGTGATTACTCAACCTAAATCGATATTGAGTTCTTCAATTTTTCGATAGAGACTGGAGAGACCAAGTTTTAGACGCTTCGCTGCTTCACGTTTATCAGGCCATTGTCTAAGGACGCGAGTGATGTGTAGGCGTTCGTAATGACGTAACGCACTGCGAAGATCATCGGTGTCAGGCAGCGGTTGTCCGAGTCCTAAGAGATCTGGAGGGAGATCCGTCGGTTCTATTTGTGTGCCTTCGCACATGATCACGGCTCGTTCGATGGCATTATCAAGTTGACGAACATTCCCTTTCCACTGGGCTGCCATCAGCAAACGAATCGTCTCACTTGTTGCGCTCACAACACGCTTGCGAAGTGTTTTGGAATGCTTGGCAATAAAGTGATCGACCAGTTCTGGGATGTCATCAAGTCGTTCGCGCAAGGGCGGGATGCGAATCTTGACGCCGTCGAGTCGATAGAATAGGTCTTCTTGAAATTTTTCATCGCCGACAAGTCGTAAAAGATCTTCACTTGTCGAGGTAATGATGCGGCATTGAACTTCGTATGGCTCCGATCCGCCAATCGGCATACCCTCTTCGTATTCGATCGCTCTGAGTAGCTTCGTTTGAGTTCCCATTGGGAGGCGGGCAATTTCATCGAGGAAGACTGTCCCAGTCCCAGAAGTTCTTAGTATTCCTGGTTGACCATTCCCTTTAGTATCCGAGCCGAATAGCTCCGCTTCGAGCATTTCGACAGGTCGACTTCCACAATTCACTGCGAGGAATTTCTCTTCCTTCATCGGTCCCGCAGAATGAATTGCTCTTGCGAAAAGTTCTTTCCCGGTTCCTGATTCACCTACAAGCAAGACATTGGAGTTCGTCAGAGCAATCTTAGAAATTGTATCCTGAAGAACTTTTAAAGGTTCGCTTGAACCGACAATTTGATCAAAACGATTTGGTTGGGCAAGTTCCAGTCGGAGCTTTTGATTTTCCAGATAGAGGTCACGGAATTCGAAAACTCTTTTAAGTTTATTCGCAAGGTCATCGAAAATAACTGGTTTTGTGAGATAGTCGAATGCTCCCCGTGTAAACGCATCGACTGCTGATTCCACGGTTCCATATGCCGTCATGATTAAAACAAACATCGACGGATTGAGTCGGTGCATTTGCTTCATCATCTTGATGCCGTCACCGTCGGGCAGTTGGATGTCACAGATGGCGACATGAAAATCCTGTGCCTTCGTTTCTTTGAGACCCTCCTCAACCGAACCGGCAGTCGTGACCTGATATCCCTCGCCAGACAGGAATTCAGCGAGTGTATTGCGAATGATTTCTTCATCTTCCACAATCAAAATTTTGCGTTGGGTACCACTCGTTTTTTCATTTTCAGGCATGTTGTCTCTTCTATTGTCCTTTTGAGAATCAATCTTATCAGATTTTAGGAAGAGTACGGTCAAAGACCAAGAGTACCGGGTGATTGTTGTTCTGCGGTAAATGAAATATGCAAGAAATCTGCTGAGTTTGCTTATTTTTGCAATTTGTCTGAAATTGTGTGACACAAATTCGCGTCTCAATTCAATTAGATTGTAGAGAACAATCGATCGACTCCTCGCATTACCAAGCAAGATGTCATTTTGACCGATCCTCCCAATACGACGTCCAGCGGCTATATGACTGCTGAAAAGAATGCCGAAATCGCTCAGCGACTGCGGCAGGGGGATCGTTCTGCGTGGGAAGAGGTGTACGACTTTTATAGTCGCGATCTCTGGCGGTATGTCTCACGTATGTTAGGAGAAGATCAAGAGATCGTGGCGGAAGTTGTTCAGGAAGTTTTCTTAGCAGCTTCAGAGGAAATCAACGAAGTCGAATTTCCTACGGAACACGAAGAAGAATCTATCGATGCTGAATTGCCAAGCAGCTTCTTGAAATTGCCACTTGAAGAGATTGAACGCCAAGTGATTCTCATGAGAATCACCCACAACGACGGCAACAAAGCCGCAGCCGCCGAAACCTTGGGAGTGACAGCAAGAACCCTCAGAAACAAAATCGACCGCTATCGAAAACTCGGATACGTTGCATGATGGAAATTGTTGAAGGTTCTATCAACGATGCTGTCGAGCTTTCGTGATTCGTTCCAGAGTCACAACGGGAAGCAGTGCGTACGTTAAACGTTTCTTGGAAAATGTTTTTTAAGCTTCAAAAATTGTTTTTCAAACAGATGCCAGCTGAGTTCGGCGAGGATGAGACACACTACGATCACAATCATGAAGCACTGAATGTCAAGACTGCCTGATTGATCCTTGTTTGCCAATCGTTGCTGGTAGATCACTGTCATCATCACGAGCAACGGCATGTGCATCACGTAGATCGCATAACTACGGTTTCCCAGATGTTGTAAGACTTTCGATTCGAAAAATCTTAGTACGCCCGGCGAACTTCCTTCGTGTGAGACGATGACTGCAATAAGTCCGGCACAGGCGGCTGCGAACATCGTATAGCCAAGCGTCTGAGCTAAGAAACCGTCCATACGGTATCCACCTTCATAGAACGAGATTCCCAATACAGTCAATGTGCCAATGGCTGCGAATCTCCAGCCAGTCT
>JABJMI010000534.1 GCA_018659505.1 Planctomicrobium sp. | reverse complement strand
GATTGCGTTCCGAGTGCCTGGTGTTCTCCGTTTAGAAGTTCGGTGTCAACATACACTGTCCATCTCACGATCATTCTTTTTTCATGTTCAAGGACTTTCGCGTTCTCAGCATCTTTCTGGGCAGCACAATCTGAGTGCCAGCATAAAATCAAGACGAAAGAGGTCATCAACAATCGGTTCATTTTGTGAGTCCGCTAGGCTTTATTCACCAAATACTTGAATAGATAAAAGAAGTCTCATCTAGTGAGATACTTGATCAAAGTCTTTTCGTGTGGAAGTAAGTATTCTTCGAGGTTGGTATCTTGACGGGTCTAAGCGTGAACGTCGAGCATGCGTCCCAGAAATGCTCTTTTGATCTCTTGACTCAGCGACTGGCTGAAACTCTACTCTTTGAATGAGTGCTCATCGGTCGCCTCTGAATGGTTAAAAACTTTTCCCCGAGTAAGTCAATGAATCAGGTTCGAACAGCGATTATTGGTTGCGGTAAAGTGGCAGAGATTCACGCCAAAGCGTTGAGCCGATTACCGGAATCGGAGTTCGTCGCTGTCTGTGATGCGAACATGAGTCGTGCAACTAAGTTCGCAGAGCGATACTCGGTTCAGGCTTTTGATTCCGTGCAGGATCTAATCAGCCGGTCAGGTGCGGATGCCGTCATGATCTGCACCCCTCACCCATTACATGAAGAACCAACCGTTCTGGCAGCGAAGGCAGGCATCCATGTACTGGTTGAGAAGCCGCTGGCTTCGTCGCTGAAAGCTTGCGATGCGATGATCCGTGCCGCAGAAGGAGGCAATGCAAAACTGGGAGTCATCAGTCAACGCCGTCTCTTCGAACCTGTTCAACGCATGAAGCAGGCGATTGATGAGGGCAAAATTGGGAAACCCGTCTTGGGAACGTTCTCGATGTTTTCTTGGCGTGACCAAGCCTATTACGAATCCGATCCATGGCGAGGAAAATGGAAGACCGAAGGAGGCGGAGTCCTCGTTAACCAGTCACCGCACCAACTCGATTTACTACAATGGTTCATGGGTGAGATCGCAGAGGTCTCTGGGTATTGGGGAAATCTAAATCATCCATATATCGAGGTCGAAGACACCGCTGTCGCAAACATCCGCTTTCGCAGCGGAGCCATCGGAAACATCGTCACCAGCCTTTCACAGAACCCCGGGATCTACACAAAGGTACATGTGCATGGTTCAAACGGTTATTCAGTCGGAGTACAAACTGATACCGGAGCATCCTTCGTCGCTGGCGTTAACGAGATTGCGGAACCGCCACTCAATGACGTTTGGACCATCCCCGGAGAACAGCATCTGCTCGGAGAGTTTGAAGCCGAGGACCGCAAACATTTTGGCAGCATCAATGCGACGGAGTATTATCATGAATTACAGATTCAAGATTTTTTGCAAGCAATTATGGAAGACCGCGATCCAATGTTAACAGGCAGAGAAGCTAGGATCGTCGTAGAAATGTTCACTGCTATTTACCGTTCTAATGAATTGCGACGACCGGTCGAATTCCCAGTCAATGATGACTGAAACAGATCAACCAAACAACTTATCAGTAGTTGATGATCGAACATACATCACACACTCCTTGTCATTTTTCGTTTAGCATCCAAGTGAGTTTTTCAAACAGACGGAATTCCCTAAATCTTAGAGGAACATTTTCGAGTTCCCGGTGTTTCACTTGTAAAGACGAAAAAAGCTGCCAATAGATCCGACCAGTGAGTTGATATATGCGATTCAAGTCTCCGTATGCTGGAATCTCCTCTTTATTTTCAACGAGGTCATCCCTACAAAAAAAACATGGAACTTCGTCTACCAAACCCCCTAAGATACACAAGACAAGTTTTCCTACATCAAAATTCTCTTTTGCAAAAGATCGCGGGCGTACTTTAATGACTTATTTAAGTCGTAATGGAAGTCCATTGAAGTGCTTACTCATTGGCTACAACGGAGTAGGCAATACCGGGTCTGAAATTCGAGTTCTCACGACGATCGATGACATCCGCGAAGCTTTTGGAGTGGAAACAGAGATTGCAATCGTGACCATCAACGCAGTTCGAACAGCCAAAATTATCCCTGAAGACGCTAAGATCAAGATTCAGGAAATTTCGTTTACCCCCCATAAGTTTGTAGTTTCTATCTGGCGGCTCTGCCGAAAACACGACATCACCCTTTTAGTCGAAGGCAGCACCTTCAAACAAAACTGGAGTAAATGGCTGTTGCACGCCTATCTCTGGGCAGCCGAAAGTGCTCGATACAATAAGAAGCATGTGATTGCCTATGCAGTCGATGTCGGAGAGTTAAATGGCATTCACGCTTATCGATCAAGAGTGGATTGCGAGCACATGGATCTTGTCATCACAAGAACTGAGATCGCGCGTACTCGCTTAGAGAAATTGGGAGTGACTCGCCCCATTTTGGCAAACACGGACACTGCATTTCGATATCAAACTCCATCAGTCAGCAATGAGGGAGGTCGCAAAGTTGTTGGGCTAGCTCCGATTGAGTTTTTCCATTGGCCGGTTCGCCTGAAGTTGTGGTGCAAAGCCGAAGATCGCTATCGCTGGCCGTTCGCATTCTCATGGAACGCCGAACGTCGCGCCCAATCGGAAGCCATGCTAGAAAGGTGGGTAGCGCTTGCGAAACACGCTTTAGAAGCACATGACTTCGACATTCAGCTGATTGCAATGGAAG
>JABJMI010000812.1 GCA_018659505.1 Planctomicrobium sp. | reverse complement strand
TTGAATACGTGTTTGGTATTCAGTCAGCTCTGGAAGAGGAATTTCTGCTGTTGATTGGATTGGTGTGATTGCATCGCTCAGCGAGTTGGAAACTCGTTCGAGAGAGGTGACCGTCGTTGAACGTGGGTCAAGTACGTCAATTCCGCTAAGGGATTTGATTTCGTATTTCCGACCATTGTGAATCAGCAGACTGACTCGATCCCAGTTTGACCAAGTCTTAGTTTCGTTCGTGATTGCGTAACAGGTCTCTTGTAAATCGAGATGAGAGTAGATTTGCGAAAGCCAAGTTGCAAATTCGATGGATGCGGAATCTGACTGACCACCACTTGTCGGAGAAGCCCACAAGAGAAGTTGCCGAACTGACGCCTCGACCTGATCGAGCGAGACTGCTTTCTCTTGAGGAAGAAACAGTTCCACAATCAACTCGACTGATGTGCCAGAAGATATCGGCAGCAAGAACAAACGTAATGCTTGCGAGCCGTTTGCCTGTTCGAATTGAGCCTCCAGGCTTTTCGATTGACTCGTCTTGATCACAGAATCCAGGCACTCAACATGCCCAGGCCATTGCTCATGAACTTCGTCGAGCGGCAGGTCACCCAGTTGATGTTGTGTGAACAGCGACGGCTTAGAATCTTCAATCTTCCAGAGAGCACCTCCAGAAGCACCAGAACTTGACACAGCTAATTCGAGGAAGTGATGCCAGCGGTTCGGACTCTTCGACGAACGTGTTGTGTGATCCGAATCGGGCATGTAGGAGTCCGCGATTAGCCCCACACTTTAAGTGTGGGGCGAACGATTTAATTTAATGTCAATTATTCCAGTCGCAGATCGACGCTTGATCGATGTGCCGTTAAGCCTTCTTTGTCCGCCATCGTTCTCACTGCGTGAGCATCTTGCTGCAACGCAACTTTGTTGTATGAAATGATTGATGATCGTTTGAGGAAATCAATCGCACACAATCCATTGGCGAAGCGAGCCGTTCCGCCGGTCGGCAGCACATGCGAAGGACCAGCGACATAATCCCCCAAAGCAACAGGAGTGTAATGCCCGAGGAAGATAGCTCCGGCGTTTTGAACTTTAGAGAGCATCGCTTCCGGGTTGGCGGTTGAAATATGCAAATGCTCGGTCGCGAGCATGTCTGTCAGTTCAGCGGCTTCCTCTTCGTTGCGAGCAAGAATGAATGCACCATAATCTTCCAGGCATTGACGCGCTAAGTCGCCTCTACTGAGGGACGCCAACTGTTTTTCTAGTTCAGACTTCACTTCTTCGATCAATGGGGGATGCCAAGTAATTAAAACTCCAGA
This sequence comes from Planctomicrobium sp., assembly GCA_018659505.1. Classification (GTDB taxonomy): domain Bacteria; phylum Planctomycetota; class Planctomycetia; order Planctomycetales; family Planctomycetaceae; genus Thalassoglobus. The sequence continues at coordinate 2,220 of JABJMI010000812.1, read as the reverse complement.
TCCGGGACTGTGTTCCGCTTGAGAAATGAGGTCGCTGGCGACGAACTTTGCGTTAGCGGTTTCATCAGCGAGAACAATCACTTCGCTGGGACCAGCGATGCTATCGATATCGACTTCGCCGAAGACGTGCTTCTTCGCCAATGCGACAAACATATTGCCGGGACCAACGATCTTGTCGACCTTCTCGATTCCTTCTACTCCATAAGCCAAGGCAGCGACCGCCTGTGCTCCACCGACTCGATAAACTTCAGTGATTCCCAGCTCATGGCAGGTTGCCAACATGTCGACATTGTAAGCCCCGAATTCTGTCGGCGGGACGACAATTGCTATTTCTTGAACTCCCGCTGCCTGTGCGGGGACGGCAGTCATTAAGACCGTAGACGGATACGCTGCTGCTCCACCGGGAACGCAGATTCCAATACGCCTCAGCGGAAGATAGCGTTGTCTTAATTTGACGTTGGCATCACCGTTCCCCCGCGAAACACTAACATCTTCCGGCAGTATCGCTTGCTGGAATTCGAGAATGTTGTCGCGTATCTGACGGACTGTTTCCAGTAAGTTTTGATCCGCTGCCGCGTGGGCATCTGCGAGTTCTTGTGCAGACACACGAATCGCTTCGGCAGTCAGGTCTTTGCGATCCAACTTCGACGTATAATGTAACAGCGACGAAAGCCCGTTATCGCGAACGTCCGAGCAGATTTTCTCCACAACTTGCTGCGGACTGAGAGGTTCCCCGAACAAATCGATAGTTCGTTGCCGCCCCGCTTCGGAAACAACGTCTCCACGCGGACTCAGCTTCTCGCGCAAGTCAGCGAATAGAGATTGTGCATCTCCTTGAGAGCAGTCAATCGTTGGAATGTTTAACGTCATCGTAGCGTGTTCAGAAGGTTAGCCGGACACTTTAAGTGTCCGGCAAAACGATTATTTATTCGTAGTTCCATTTCATGATCCAGGGATCATTCATCTCTTTTTGGAAAGCTTTCAGCCGTTCTTGATACTTCTTCAGTATCTCTGCGTATTCAGTCTTGCCAGCGAGGTTTTCCGATTCGTTTGGGTCTTTCGCGATGTGATAGAGTTCGAACTGTGGTCTATGAATGTAGTCTCCAACAGTCTTCTGCCCATAGGGAGCGGTCATCCCTTTTTGGAACTGTGCCTGCCAGGAAGAGGCTCTCCATAAGTCGGAAGCGAATGGGTACGGCAATCCATGAGCGATATTCCAGATGAGTTTGTATTCTTTGTCACGAACGACTCGCATGGGATAGTACATTTGGATTTCATGGAATGTATGTGAAGCGAAGATCGTCTCCCAATGTACGGCGTCAGCATCACCTAAAACTGGAATCCATGATTTGCCGTGGTAGCTGCGGAATTTGTGACCACCATTACGATTCTCTTTGAGGTTCTCCCCACGTTCTTTCCAGAACTGGTTAGGGTCGATCCATTTCTTAGGACCGTTTGTTTTCGAATCGAGACCTCCAGCGAAATCCAATAGTGAAGGTGTGATATCGACGTGGCTGATCATCGCGGTTGAACGGACGCCCCGTTTCTTCTCGTATGGGTTTCGAACAACGAAAGGAACCTTGAGCCCAGCCTCGAAGACTGTTGTCTTCCCGCCGGAGAACGCCATTCCATGATCTGAGGTGAACACGATCATTGTCTTGTCATACAGGTCCGCTTCTTTAAGGATCTGAACCAGTTTGGCAACTCCCTGGTCGATTCGTGAACAAGACTGATAGTACTGTGCGAGTTCTTCACGAGTCTCTGGGGTGTCTGTCATGAAGTGTGGAATAACGACGTCTTCAGGTTTGTAGAAAACTTCATCGACGCCGGGGTACTCTCCATCGTTCTGCATGTTCCCAAACAAGTCCGGCTTCAATTCAAGTTCGGAAGTTTTGTCGATCCCGCCGCCGCGATGAGGATCGCTGGTTCCAAAGTAGATAAAGAATGGGCGGTCATCATCCTTGCTGGTGATGAACTCTTTACAGTTCTCAGCCATGTCGACAGCGTTGCGACCATTCCCCTTGAGGTAGGTTTCGTAGTGGTAGACCGTCTCGGGTGCGACGTGGTATTTTCCAATTTGGGCTGTCCGGTAACCTTCGTTCGCCAGGACTCTCGGCATTGCCAAGCTGACAACGTTGTCGAAGGACGCGAATTTGTGGTACGCGTGTTGGTGTCCGTATTGACCGTTCTTGTGATTGTGCAATCCCGACATCACGACCG
>JABJMI010000429.1 GCA_018659505.1 Planctomicrobium sp. | reverse complement strand
TCGAACGCGGTCTTCGTTTCGCAACGACTGTTTGCATGGAGCATCTTCGCAGCAGTCGTATTTCGTCGTTGTATGTGAGACTTACCGGCGAAGAGAACCTTGAATGGCGGGGCGATCAGGGGGAAGCACATGTAGACGAACTCCTCGACGCTTTCTCTCGTACTGACGGAAATTATCAGATCGAAGCGAGTCAACTCTTCGAAGACCTTGATCGTGTGAAATCAGGCAAGCGTCGTGTTGTCATTATTACAGCGCGTCCGGAAGAAGTGAGGGAAGCCTTGCAAGCGAATCCTGAACATCGCCTGCAAGATGCTCAAATTTACGGGACTTCGCGCGAGGAACTTCTGCCCGTCTTCATCGATTCAGATGAGGTTGGAAAATGAAAACGATTCTCTTTTTCAGCCTGACAGCCATGATCTCATTGTCCGGGATCATCTTCGCGGTGGCGGAAGGTTCACCGTTGGCGGGTTGTTCTTTGCTGATTGCGTTAGCGACGCTGTTCTTCGTCGACATCGAAGAGAAGTTTTCTGTCCCACCGGTTGTTGCCAACCTCTTCGGATTTGTTGCATTTCTCATTGCAGGTTTAGAATTCTTCAATGGAGAAATCGAGTCTCGACTGCTTGCGGGTGGTCACTTGATTGTCTACCTGACCTGGGTCTTCATGATTCAGAAAAAAGAGACTCGGCATATCTGGTGGCTGTGTGCCTTGAGCATTTTGCAAATTGCAACGGCTTCGGTACTTACCAAAAGCATCTGGTTTGGCGGTGCTCTCATTGTCTATTCCTTCCTGGCAACCTGGACGCTCTCTGTATTTCTTCTTTATCGATCAACACGTGGCTCGAGTTTGAAATCCCAAAATGAGCTTGAGAAAGATGATCTCGATTCAAAGTTTGTCGTGGGTGATCAATGGAGAGGAATTTCCCGAGATGTTGATCACCGACTGCTTAATTGGCGATTCCTCGTAGTCTCATGCACGATGACTTGCCTGGGGCTGTGCTTGACGTTGATGTTCTTCCTATTCACTCCACGCATTTGGATCGGACAATTCTCCTTCCTTTCTGATGAAGCAATGGACGGGCGACCTCTTACCGGATTCACTGAAGAGGTCAAACTCGGCGACATGGGTGAGATTCTTGAGAATGACGAAGTCGTCATGGAACTCGCTCTGAGCCATACTGCGACCGAGCTTCCGTTTACAGAAGCAGAAGTCTGGTCAACTCTGGGAGCAGAACCATTATTCCGTGGGACAGTGATGGAGAAGTACGAGAATGGTCGCTGGAAACAATTACCCAATGATAACTTCCAGCGGTTTTCCCGCCGTAATCGTTACGCTCCGATCACTCAAAGATATAAGATCTCGCCTATTGGATCAGCGGCCTTGTTCAGCTTTGGAGATACTGCATATGCACGAGCAATCACAGATGATCGTCGTGTTTTTCGACAACAATTCTCTGATGAAATCATTCGCGATGATGAAGCACCATTAAATCAACCGTTTGAATATTTCGTACGCTCTAACGAAGCTGCTTTTGATTCGACATTTTCAACGCAACGTAACTACTGGTCACGATTTTCTCAGCTACAATTTATTGGAGGTTATCAGCAAACATTACGCCAGATCCCCGATGGTATGGATCGTGTGATCGCACTCAGTAGGGAAATCACTCGTGATGTGTCATCAAACCTAGACAAAGCAAAGCTCTTAGAGAATTACTTTTTGAATTCCAGTGAATTCACTTATTCGCTCGACTTGCGAATCGAAGATGCCAGCGTCGACCCGATTGAAGATTTCCTTTTCAATCGTAAGTCAGGGCACTGCGAATACTATGCGTCTTCTTTAGCGATCATGCTGCGAAGTGTCGGGATTCCCTCCAGACTCGTAAGTGGTTTCAAAGGGGGGCAGTATGATAAAAATCTCAATCTATTCTTGGTCCAGCAATTACATGCTCATAGCTGGGTAGAAGCTTACATTGATGGTAGCTGGGTGGTTCTTGATTCAACTCCTGCAACGCGGGCAGAATCGGTTCAGGAGCAAATGAAACCTACCTCTTCATTCGCAGCCATCAAGCAGAAATTCGAAACTGCCTGGAACACCGGAATTCAACTATCCAAAACACAGCAGCAACAAATTATCTACAAGCCAATTCAAGAGATTGGTCAACAAAGTTGGGCGAATGCAAAAAATCTGATGCAGGGACGAGCAACAAGTTTCAAAAGTCTGCTCAACTTTTTAACGTCCCCCGGAGAGTGGTTCAGCATCAAGGGCGGATTCTTTGTGTTCGTGCTGCTGGCATTAACCAGCGGAGCAATTTGGACCTTTCGAAGAATTTATCGCCTGATCCACGGGATAAATTTCCGATCTCAGAAGACGACTCAACGTATTCAAAAAGTAGATTTCTATAGACGCTTTCTGAAAATTTTACGTCGGCAAGGGATTCAGCAGGCTCCAACTCAAACTGCGAAAGAATTCGTGGCGACCTCGCTGACCGATCTTCAACCGAAACTTTTGAAAAACAATCTTGAAGAGTGGCCAGCTGACTTAGTCAACAAATTCTATCTCGTTCGCTACGGTGAACGAGAGTTATCGAAGGCTGATGCTGAAGAGATTCATCGTCGTCTCAACGATCTAGAAAACTGCCTGACACAACAGGAAGACGAAGAGAAGTGAACTTAGAATCCCGCGAAGATTTTTTGACTTTTACAGGAGTCTTCCTGTTCTCGTTACTGAGCGTCACCGTCCTGCTTGCCTACTGGGCCGAAGTCCCGTTGACCTCTCGGGTTCACTGGAATGCCAGAGATTTCGGCATCGGACTCTTGGCAGCTGTCGTCATGTACTTCGGCTTCAGCTGGATGACTTCCCTCCGTGACCAAGCAGGTGACGCACTTGGGAAATCACTGGCGCAATGTCGCTGGTACGATCTAGCGATCTTGGCAATCTTAGTCGGAGTCATTGAAGAGTTGATGTTCCGCGGACTGCTTGAACAATGGCTCGCACGTTGGGATCCCGTGGCTGCGTTTTTCATTGCGAATATCATCTTTGGTCTACTCCATGCAATTTCACCTTTGTATGCAATTCTGGCAGCGACTCTGGGCGGAATCCTTAGTCTGCTCACGTGGTGGGTCGGAGATTTTAACCTCTTGCGTCCCATCGTTGCACACGCAGTCTACGACTTCATTGGATTCATGGTCATCGGAGCCGAATATCGTAAAAAAGAGAGCGAAACAGAAATTCCCCTCGAACCTTGAGTAAGAAAAACGCCTCTTTGACCAATGTTTGGGCTCGCTGTAGAATGTTGTCTTGAACAAAACTTTATGAATCCATGACCAGCTTCAGGTGTGTCGTTAAAGAACCTGAGAACTCCGAGAGTGTTTATGAATATCTACGATTCGTTGTCTGATGACTACTTTGTGAACATGAATTTGTTTACCGAGATGCCATTGCCTTCGCAGCGAGAGACCGTGCTCGAATTTTTTGGTCGCGTGCAGAAGTCTTATCCATCGATGAGGAACTTTTACAATCGCGACAACGGGGCGTTTGTCCTCGAAGAAGACAAAGACCAAACGAGCTATCGTTTGGTTAGTATTGAAGAACGTCGTATCTGTAGCAGCGTCGTGAACCCCACAACGATTGACGATGCCGTCCCGCAACATGCTTTGGCATTAGAGCTCGCTCCGTACATGCTGTCGGTCAGTCCACTTGATTGTGAAGCTCTCGATTTCATGATCGGTTTCGATTTCATGTACCGAGGCAACCATGATGAACTGGTTGCCGAAGCACTTGGCATGGGACCAGCGTTCGAGGGTTTACTTTCTGTCGATGGTGCGCGACCGCTCAATTTTGAACCGTCTCTTTCTTTGGCGTTGACTGACGATTGTCGTCGACAGGCACGCTTACTGATTGAAACAAGGACGAATGCCTATCAGGTTCGGCGTGATGAATTTCCAGAAGAAGCAATCAGCGTCTACTTCAAAGTATTACAATACGGAAGTTTGCCTCACGGCGGAAGTTTCGTAGAGACGCTGCATGAATTACGAGAAGAATGTGAGCGTCTCCTCGAATCGCAAGTCATTGAACAAGTGTTACGCCCTCTTCAGCAAGCGATCTCACAAAAAGGTTGATCCCGTTCCTTTTCTCTCATTTAGCCCCCGGTGATCCACCGGGGGGACGAATAACCATTGAGCATAATTCGTGAGTGTGCAACCTGCTCAAAACCCGAAACTGAATATCATCTGTGAAGATGGTCCGGTCATCGCTGTTAATAAACCATCGGGCGTGATTTCTCAAGGTGCTCCCGCCGGACTTCAATCGCTGGCGGAACAGGTCAAGGCTTACTTGAAGGTGAAGTACAATAAGCCGGGCGTAGTTTACCTTGGCATTCCTCATCGTCTGGATCGACCTGTCTCGGGAGTTTCTGTCTTTGCCCGAAATTCCAAAAGCGCAGCGAGGCTCTCCGATCAATTCGCCAAACGCCAAGTCACCAAAACCTATCGAGCGATCCTGGAAAAACCACCGACGAAAGATGAAGGAGTTTTAGAAGACTGGATCTACCGCATCCCTGACCACTCGCGAGTCGAAATCAGTAACGCCAGTACAAAGGGAGCCAAACATGCGCGACTGACTTACCGAACATTGGCAGTCTCTCAAGGGAAAGCACTGGTCGAAGTCGATCTGGAAACGGGTCGTATGCACCAGATCCGTATTCAATTCGCCAGCCGTGGTTATCACATCCTCGGCGACGAAAAATATGGAGCCAATTCAAAACTCCGAAACCCAATCGCCATCGGTCTGCACGCCTGGCAACTATCTTTAATACATCCGATCCGCAAAGAACCACTGACGATCACCGCTCCACAACCAGAGGAATGGGGCAGGCTTGGGTTTGGATTCTGAATAAAAAACAGAAAATGTTTCAGTGATTACTTCACATTGTTCCAGAACTCTTCTGCTGGTAAGTCGTTGATCATTTCAAGACTTTTAATGGATTTGATCAACTCGACGATGGAGGTATCCTTATCCGGATTGAAACTTAAACTCACAATTTTGAGAGGCATTTCTTTCAAAGCATCGAGATCGGATATTTCCGTGTTGTAGAGATTAAGCATTTCCAATTCCATATCTGCAACTGGTGATAAATCGGTCACTTGAGTTGCGTCGATTTGAAGCCGAATCAGTGGTGCTCCTCGGAGAGGTTCTAAATTTGCAACGTCCGTATTGTTCAAGAACAGCTTTTCGAGTTGCATACCTTTCAATGGAGATAAGTCTGTGACTCGTACACCATAAATATAAAGGAATTTCAACGGCAGCCCCTGGAGTGGAGACAAATCTGAGAGTGGAAGCTTTGCAGCTTCAATATCTGTTGGTCCAGTAATTTGAATTTGCTCCAATTTCAAGAATGCTCGCAAAGGAGATAAATCAGTCAAATTCTGCGGATTCAATCTGACAAAATGGACATAACCTCCCCCGTGATATCCTGGATTGAGTTCACCATCAAATCCTGGGTTGAGTTCGATAAGTTTTTCGCTGACATTCTTGACTTGGTCTTCAACTGACATCTCTGAGACATTGGTAACCCATTCTTCGAAGCCAGGTTTCAGGTAAGCGAGTTCGACATCAGTGACGTCATGTAATTTGGCAACAGAATCACTGTTTACCCACTTCGCCCCGACGATCTTGCCGTGATGTCCGTTGCCGGAGGAGTCTTTGAGGACATCGCCGGTCCCTTCGTCGAACTTGTAGAGCACTTTTGTAGCTTCGTCTTTGCTGAAGTGTCGCTCAGGTGTGAAGTCTTCGCTGTAACGTTGACCGGAGGACATGCGGAATTCGCTGATACTGCCTTTGAACTCATTTCGGTATTTGTCGTCAGACCAAATTGTCTCGCGAGCTCCGAGAGTCAGCCCCAAATTCTCAGCCCAGTTCTTACGAAGTTTCTCAGCGAATGTATCCTCATTTTGAACTCCCACCAGTTGACCTAAATAGACTGGCTTGCTTATTCCGTTCAGATACATTTGCACCTTGAATTGCTTATCGATCTGAACGTAAACATGTACCCATTCGTTCACTGGGGGAGCTTGACCATTATACGCGGCAGCAAGATTTTGATCCGGAGTAGGAGTATCTGCAGATCTTAAGACCGTCACAAGTTGGTTGTTTTCGATAGCTCCTATAGTTCTCTGTAGTCGCACACTACCGAGGGTGACCGCATTTTGAACTCTCTGAGTCTTGTCAAATTCCCCTTCGCTCCGCATCCACAATTCAAAATTGAAAGCTTCACCAGCAACAGTGCGCAAGGAATCTGCGTTCACGTAATTATCGATGCCATCGAATTGCAGAGCAAATTCGGTGTTGACTGGTTCGTCCTCACCACCCAACGGTAAAAGCTCAGCGACCCCATCAGTCTTCACCCATTTCGCCCTGATGATTTTGCCGTCGTGTCCGTTGCCGGACGAGTCGTGGAGGACGTCGCCAGCCCCTTCGTCGAATTTGTACAGAGCGATTGTCTCTTTGTCAGATTCAAAACTTGTCGGCGGCTTAAAGGCTTCCGTGTATCGTGCCGAGATCGATATTCGAACTCCACGCATACTGCCACGGAAATTGTGTCTGACCGTGTTTGTTTCTGGATTTGCACCAATCAAGACATTGAGCCTGCTTGCAAGAACATTTGTCGTATCATCGATTTTGGATTGCGGCTGACCATTGACGAAAAGCCGAGTCTGCTTACCGTCAAAAACTCCAGCGACATGTGTCCACTCTCCAAATCGGATCGTCTCGTCAGAGGCTGAATCGAATCTTTCCTGGTCAGTCTCGTAACCGTCGAATAACCAATGGTCAAAATTCGCCTTGAGGGCAAATCCACCAAATTCCGCATCACTCACGATCATCCCATTGTGGTTCTCGTCCGCACGGACAATCGCTTCCACGGTGAACTGATCTGGTGAATCAATCATCAATGTGGGAATGTTGACAAATGTTTTCCCTTCAAAGAGAAGTTCAGAATCACTGGATTGAGCATGAGGCGGCTCCAAGTTCACCCATTCCGCCTTATTGATCTTCCCGTCATACCCGTTGCCGGAAGTATCTTTGAGGACGTTACCGGTGAGTTCATCGAATTTGTAAAGGACCAGGGTTTTGACATCTGATTCAAAATTCTTGGGAGGTGTGAAGCTCGCTGGATATTGAATGCCAGATGAAAGTCGAAATTGATGAATCATTCCATCAAAATGATTAAGAGCTTTGCCAATATTTTTTGTTCTTGAACCAAATCTCAGCACAGGGGCTTCATACTTACGGACGACATCTTTGTAGAAAGCTGGTCTCGATGCCCCATCCATCCCCCAATTGGAGAGAATCGAGACTGGGTCGCCATTCTGGAAAATCTGCAATTCTTCTCCCGTCCACTGGCACGCAATATGAACTGGTTCCCCCAGTGGAGATTTCAGTAGTATTGCTTGACCAAAACCTGCCGCGCCTGAATTCTTTTCATAGCGGTTGACGATAAACGACCATCTCGTCTTGGGGAGATCCGGAAAACGCTCCAACTTGAGTGTGAGAGGTCCAAGTTCAACTGCGACCTGGTCATAAGGTCCGGGGTTATCGAAATTCCTAATAACCTCTGGTCGAAGCCAACACTCCATTGTATACGGTTGCTCCAAATCGACCGACAACGGTTCTGTTGTGACAACCGACCTGGGTTCAGCAAAACGAAGTCCAGTTGCCAGTAGATCAGGTTTTGATGCAGAATGCCTTTCACTTCCGGTGTGCCCATTAGATTGTTTTTCGACCCACTTCGCCCCGATGATCTTCCCATCATGTCCGTTGCCGGAGGAGTCTTTGAGGGTGTCGCCGGAGCCATCTTTGAATTGATAGAGCAGTTCTGTATCTGGATCGTTCTCAAGAGAGCTGGGCTGAAACGGCTGCGTGTAGCGTGCGGTGTTGGAGATCCGAAATCCGTACATTTTCCCTTGAAATGGAACTGCCGACAAGTTCGGTTGACCTCGAGCTCCTAAACCTGCGATGAACTTATTCAGGGGCAATGCCTGGATTAAAAACTCCGCAAGCGGTCTTGTTTCAACAGTTGCTTTGAGCTTGGCCTCTGCTCCGTTGACAAATAACTGTAGATTTTCCATGTCCCACACCACAGCGATGTGTCCCACTTCCCCCAAAGCGATCAATTCAGCACTCTCGCTTAAATACCCTTCATCCTTCTCCTGAAGAGTCAGAAATACTTTCCCTTCAGCAGGTAGATAAACTACTCCCATTAATCCGCGATAGAAGACAGTTTGCAATCGGTCGTCCTCTGACGCGACGACGTCAGGTTGAATGTACATCTCATATGTGAACGGTTTGTCAAAACCAAACGGTGCGTTGGAAATCTCGATTCGGTCGTCCTGTCCGTCGAACGAAAGTCCCATTTTACCAGCATCCAAGAAAGGCTTGGCTTGGACCTTCACCCACTTCGCTCCAATAATCTTGCCATCATGCCCGTTGCCGGAGGAGTCTTTGAGGATGTCGCCGGTGCC
>JABJMI010000614.1 GCA_018659505.1 Planctomicrobium sp. | reverse complement strand
GATTGCACCCTCTGAGACTTGTCGCGGAGTGACTATTTGTGCTGGTTATGACTGCCATTCGCCTGGTTGACCATTCTTCAGAACGTCACTCCCTGACGAAGCAACGGGAGGTAAAATTATCCCTTGGGTTAAAACCCAAGGCTATCGCAAGAAGTGCCTCCGGCACAATTTACATTCAAGATCGAAACTTGTAACAAGGTGTTGATTTTCTCGTATGCAATTTTTGAGGCGAAGCAAATGTCGCCGCACTATCTGCGTGTACGACTAAGTGATGTATTAGCCACAGAGGACTCAGAGATCACTGAGAAAGAACGAATTCCAACATTTTCCTCTGCTCCCTTTGCGTTCTCCTGTTCACCTTTTGGAACGAAATTTGTGAATAGCTACGAACTGCCAACTCCTATTAGGTCGCGAAATCAATATCAAGTAGTTGAAGCAGTTCTTCGGGGACATTTCCATCGGCATTCCAGTTTCTCGATAGATTGTAGTTTTGAATCTGCTGCCTGAGACGTTCCCGATTGAGTTGTCCGCCAGTACTTGCTCCTTCTGAGATTGCAGTATCAAAAAAACGATCTGGCAAAGTATCTTCTTCAGGAGTCCAGCCTTGTCGAATGTTGAAAAGTTTCTTTGCGGTCACGATTCGCTGCGTTGTTTTGTGAAATTCGGCGGCGTCGATATCCCAGCCAGTGACAAGGGCAAGCATCTCTGCCATTGAAGCAAATCGATCTGAGAAAACTCCTCGTAAGAATTTGCAGAGAATTAATGAGTCCAATGCCGCAGCTTCGTCCTCAGTTCCGATTGCGAGCTTGACGGCTTTATCATCGGGGTTCAGACGGTCGACATCTTCCGAGAAGTCAACCTGATAAGCTCCCGAGCGATTATGGTCGGCACCTCGTGTTCCGACTGCAAAGCCGAGAGCCATCGTTTGCAATGCTCGCGGCTCGTAACCAGGGAGTTCGAGACCTTTGACATGGATCGCAAACTCTTCGGAACCTTGTCCAATTTCAGCCGCAGCGCTGCGAACCCCTTTGGCAAGGACTGCACCAATGCCGGTGTTCGTTCCAATTTTTTGTAAGGTTTCTAATAGTGCGGAGTTGTTCCCGAAGCGAAGATTGGATTCGTCGATGAGACCTTTCTCAGCGCATTCCATCGCGAAGGCAACACTGGCTCCTGCGCTAATCGTGTCGATCCCGATTTCATCACAGTAAGCCGAGGCAGCTAGAACGGTCTCTGGATCGGAGATCCCACAGAGTGGTCCCAAGGCGTAGAGATTTTCATACTCCATGCGGACGGGAGTTTGTTTCTTGTCGCCAAGCTGAAAGATATGTTCGCAGCCAATCGTGCAAGCAGCGCAGCTATCGCGAGTACGTGTCGTAGAAAGTGCATCGGGGGCAATTTGTTCAGCACCTTCGAAAGTTGTTTGCTGAAAATTTCTTGTTGGGAGAGTCCCCAGACGATTGAAAGTCAGCAGGTTACTGACGGTCCCTAGTTCACGATATTTTTCTGTGGCAGAACCAAATGAAAGTTTGGAAAGCGATTTACTATACTGAATCAGTTCTTCTGGCTGGGCGAAGCTTGTTTGTTTCGTTCCATGAACAGCGATAGCTTTTAACTTTTTAGAACCCATCACTGCGCCGAGACCACCACGCCCGGCGTGCCTGCCGTCGTTCGAGATTGTTGCGTAGCGAACGAGATTTTCTCCCGCGGAACCGATGGCAGCGACACGAAATTGTTTTCCGATTTTGTTTCGAATTGTGCTCGCCGCAGTCGCGCTGGAAGTTCCCCAGGTCTCCGCTGCATCGTGAAATTGGACTTCTTCTGATGTTACTGTGACATAAGTTGGAGTCCCGCTTTTCCCAACAATACAGATCGCATCGTAACCTGTCTTCTTGCCCGCGATGGCAAAGTGAGATGATGAGAGGGAATCGTTAATACGATTCGTCAGCGGACTTTTCGAGAGAACGGAGAACTTTGCTGATGTCGTCAACGGACTACCGACCAAGGGGCTGAAGACAAACAAGAGCGGCGCCGATTCCCCAAGCGGATCGTAATTGCCGTCTGTTTCTTTCAGCAGCATCGCTGTACCGAGTCCACCACCGCCGATGAAATTACGAAGTAAAGATTCTTCGAGTGGGACGACTTGGGATGTACGTGTCGAAAGATCAATTTTTAAATATCGACCGTGGTATCCGAATGGAATCTGTGAATGATTTTTCAATGAGGAATGAGTCATATTTCAATCTTGAATATGGACCTTCCCATTCCGCACATTCAGTCTCCCTGCAGCGAAAAGTTGAATCGCTTGAGGATAGGCTTCACACTCAGCAGCTTGGACTTTGGCAGCTAGCATCTCTGCATCGTCATTTGTAAAGACTGGAACAGTCTGCTGTAAAATGATCGGTCCATGGTCATATTCATTATCGCAGAAATGCACAGTACATCCAGAGACCTTACAGCCTCTCGAGATAACAGCCTCATGCACATGATGCCCATACATGCCTTTTCCACAGAACGCTGGAATGAGGCTTGGGTGAATGTTCATCACGCGATTTGCAAAATCATCAGGAATAATAATTTTGCTTAAGAAACCAGCTAGCACGACAAGATCGACTTTTTGCTCTCGAATTTTAGCGAAGACGGATTCGCTGTATTCTTGAGTCGAAGCGAAGTTCTTACGAGAAACTAACTCTCCCGGAATATTTGCTTCTTCGGCTTTAGCGATCCCCGCACACTGACGACTGGCAATCATTAAAGGAATACTGGCGTGTAATTGCCCTGCCAGAATTTTGTCCTGGATATTCACCATCGTCGATCCACCGCCTGAAATCAGGACAGCGAGTCTTAATGGAGAATTTGATAGTTGAAGCGAAGTCATTCAGCGAAGTGCCTTGGTAGTTCTATTGAGTTCATCGGCAAGAAAATCACGCGACTAATTCTTCCCCTGGTAAGTTTGAGTCAGATGATCACGCATTTGCACAAAATCGTTAACGACGTTTCCTGAAACTGGATCGAGTTGGATGATGTCAATCATTTTCCATTCATCCGACTCTATTTGCCAAGTCGCTTCCCAGCGAGTTGGTTGATGACCGCTGTAGTTTTCGTGCAAGGCATTGATTGTTCCGTTGACTCGAAAACGTGTTTTCGCGCGAGACTTATTATTGGTCATTTCAATTTCAACATCGGTGACCCGCATGTCTCCTTTGAACTCAACCAGGTTGTAAGCGTAGCCAATTAGAAAACGGAGATCCTGAGAACGCTGCGACACATAGCTCACAGTTTTATCCAGATCACGTTCTCCGAAAGCGGAAGTAATTCCAATAACGGATGCTTGTACCTTTTCTCTCTCTGTTACGACTTGCTTCTCAACGAACCAAGTCATACCAGCCAGCAGAAAACAAGCAACCATACCCATTAGATATCGCTTCTGAAGGCGCCGATACCAGACCATTCCGAGTGCCATCCCTATCAATGTCAAGAAGAGCATCGGCTGCCAAGCGTTTTCAGTCAACCACATCGCTTCGGCTCCTGGTTTGGTCTAGGGACTAGGGTCAATACTTAGCCTTACCCTGAATCCTTCCACGAAATTGACATGCTGAAAGCAAACGAAATGAAGACAAAAATCATTTCCGGCGATTACTTCGTCACAAGTTCGCGTACGAGTGTTCGAGAGGCTTTATACGCGTACTTGATCGATGATAATCGAGTTTCGATTTGTTCTTGAGTGTAATATCGTCCGCTTTCGCTTTGAGGCAAACCTGCCAGATTCAAAGTGAGTGGCAGCAAGTCCATGAATTCTTTGTATTTTCTTTGAGTTTCGTTCTGATCAGCCATGATGAATCTCCTGATTTGGAAAGGCAACACGGTGACGGGAACTTTAAATTCACAACCCGTCACTACTACGAAGCGTAATTGCCAACTGTTGGAAGCATATTGATTTCTGCTGACAAGTGACAACATATAGGTCAGAGAAATCGTAAATGAGTACGAAACTGCCTTATGAATCAGTTTTCTTGTCCGTCTTGATCGATTAACAACCATCCGGAGCCACTAAAGATCGGCTCATTGCCTGTTTTGATATGCTCATGACGGTAGACCTTGGTTGAGATCAACTCACCAGATTCATACTTACGAACGGCCCTGCGATACCATTTTTCGGTTTCTCCGCCAACTTCGATGCCACCAGTTTTCATGAGTTCAAAACTCATGTCGATGACGACCTCACCGGTGACTTTCTCGTATTGTTGAAACGCTTGCATCAGCCAGACTTCTTGATCTCTGGCAACCCATTGTGCCAGCTTGCGACCAGTCGATAAATCGAATGCATAGTTGATACGGTAACTATCGGGGCTGAGATCGAAGCTATTCCCCTCAGAAAGTTTACCATCCGTGGAGATCGTTGCTGTATGTAATTCTACATCAGCGGGCCATTCCATTTCGTAGGTTCCGTTGTAATGATCAATAGTCATCCAACGAAATTTACCAGAGATCCTCTTCTCAAAAAT
>JABJMI010000272.1 GCA_018659505.1 Planctomicrobium sp. | reverse complement strand
TCGAAGGAGTCATCGGGAACGCCGCGAAACTGACGGGCGACGATGTCATCGGTACTGCGGTTGGGAATTTCAATCGCTCACAACCGTTCTCGGTTTCGCTCTGGATGAATACGCCTGATCTCAAAGAGCGGGCTGTGGTCTTCCATCGCTCGCGAGCCTGGACCGATGCCGGATCTCGCGGTTATCAGTTACTCATCGAAGAGGGCAAATTGAGTGCATCACTGATTCATTTCTGGCCGGGAAATGCGATACGTGTCAAAACAAAAGACACATTGCCAATCAACGAGTGGCAACATGTTGTCATGACATACGACGGTTCAAGCGATGCTTCAGGCTTAATGATCTTCATCAACGGGATGCCAGCTGATACTGAAATCGTTCGTGACAATCTCACTAAGCAAATCACCGGCGGCGGCGGGGACAATATCGCCATCGGAGAACGGTTCCGTGATCGAGGTTTCAAGAATGGTCTTGTCGATGAATTTCGTGTCTTTGACCGTCAACTTTCCGATTACGAAGTAGCGTCTCTCAGTCGCCGCTCGAAAGAAGATGCAATTCCTTTTCAACAGGCAGAAGGGGTTCTGTATCGCTTTTATCTCAGCTCTATGAATGAAGCATACATCGCGCAGCTAGCTGTGCTGAAACAGAAACGAACCGAGCTCAACAACATGCTCAATGGCATCACAGAGATTATGGTCATGCGTGAATTCTCGCAGAGGAAGCCAACTTATCGACTTGATCGGGGAGCATACGATGCGCGAGCCGAACAAGTCTCTCCAGCGACGCCTGCTGCGTTCCCCAGCACTCAAGATGGAACGAACAATCGACTTAAGTTGGCGAACTGGATGACTGACAAAGAGAACCCGCTGACGGCACGAGTCGCTGTCAATCGGTTGTGGCAAATGCTATTCGGTCAGGGACTTGTCCGAACGCCTGAAGATTTTGGAAGTCAGGGAGCGTTGCCGACGCATCCGGATTTACTCGATTGGCTCGCTGTTGACTTCGCAGAACATGGCTGGGATACAAAGCGATTATTGAAACAGATAGCGATGTCAGCGACTTACCGACAAGACTCTAATGTTACAGAACAGCACCTAAAGCTTGATCCGGAGAATCGTCTACTCGCTCGCGCACCTAGTTACCGAATGCCTGCGGAAATGTTGCGTGACAATGCCCTCTCTGTCAGTGGTTTGCTCGTTGATAAAATCGGAGGAGCACCCGCGAAGCCGTACGAAGTTGAGGTCTCCTTCAAACCAACTACACGTGCAAAAGGCGAAGGACTGTACCGTCGCAGCCTATACACCTATTGGAAGCGAACTGGCCCCGCCCCGGTCATGATGACACTCGACGCCTCGAAACGTGATGTTTGTCGAGTGAAACGCGAGCAAACATCGTCTCCACTGCAAGCGTTTGTCATGCTTAATGGTCCGCAGTTCGTGGAGGCGAGCCGAGGTCTTGCTCAAAGATTGTTGCAAGAGAATGCAGATAACAATCAGAAGCTGCTGATTGATTTGTTTCGCACACTTACTAGTCGACGTCCCAATGCTGAAGAACAGCTGATTCTTAATGAGCTACTTGAATCACAAATTCAACTCTTCCAGGAACATCCAGGGCAAGCGAAAGAGTACCTCGCAGTCGGTGACCTCAAAGCTGATGAATCACTCGATGCCACAAAACTGGCAGCGATCACTGCGGTGGCGAATGCTTTATTTAACTTTGATGAATGTGTCATCAAGCGATAAGAAAAATAAACAGAAGGGCGCGGAGAGAGCAAAGAAACTGCTTAGTCGAGAGTTTAATCATCAACCGTAAGGCTATTTGCAACTAAACTCATACAACGCTCTAAACATTTCCCTCAGAGTTCCTCGTGACTTTGTGGTGAATTTAATCCTTCACAATTCTCGAAGATTAACTCTGGATGATATCTAAAGGTTTGAAGTTCCCGTTTAGGATTTTATCGGTCGGCGTTTTCAACCAGTCTTGTAAAATCGTGGCATAGACTTGGCGGAAGTCGGTGTGGTGTTTCAAATCACCCTGTTCAAGATCGTTTAGGCTAGGTTGTTTGCCGAGGATGCCTGAATTCACTTGATTGCCTGCCAGGAAGAGTGGAGCGGCGCGACCATGGTCGGTTCCTTTACTGGCGTTCTCTTGGACACGGCGTCCGAATTCGCTGAAGCACATGGTGAGGACACGGTCTCCATGACCATGTTGGTTAAGATCTTCAGTGAACGAAGAGATCGCATCACCGACCTGACGCAGGAGAGCGGCGTGCGCATCTGCTTGTTGCGAGTGCGTATCGAAGCCTTCAATTTCGACGTAGAAAATTCTGGTTGAAAGGTCCGCATCGATCAGTTGTGCTACGGTTTTCAGTTCTGTTCCCAATGCGGTTTCAGGATAGGTTACGTCGGTTTTATAACTCTTGGTGACGTCAGCAAGTTTCTGACTGACATCGATGGCTGTCCCAGTGCTGGTTTGGACAAAATTGAGAAGCGAACTCGAGGCAGGTCGATCTGCTGTCACGCCATTTCGAATTTCGTTGAGAGACTCACGTTGTTGTAATTCAAGTCGAAATTGTTGCAGCGATTTCACCGAAGGAATTCGATAATCACGAGAAACCAGCGCGTAAGGTTGTTTCCTGTGACCTAGATGAAGTGCTGGAATATCGAACTTACTCTGCAATTGTAATGAGTCGACTGTTCGACCGAGCCATCCATCCGGGCGATTATCTGACTTACGCAAACAAGTGTGCCAGATATCCATTGA
>JABJMI010000811.1 GCA_018659505.1 Planctomicrobium sp. | reverse complement strand
TCGCGAAGCCGTTTTTGAATCTGCACAGTCGGGTGGAATTGTCGGTTACCCTTTGATGAAAGTTCGAATTGTGATTCAGGATCTTGGTTTCCGCGAAGGCGAAAGTAGCGAAGAAGCGATTCGCTCCGCAGCAGCTCACGCAGTTCAATCTGCACTTGGCAAAGCAACTATTTCACTGCTCGAGCCAGTCATGAAACTGGAAGTCGTCACGCCTTCTGAATTTGTCGGCAATATCCAGGCTGATCTGAATCAACGGCACGCCAAGATCTTCGCTAGCGAAATTCGAGGACATCTCACAGCTCTGCAAGCGGAAGTCTCCCTCGCTAAAATGTTCGGCTATTCTTCACACGTCCGCAGTCTCTCGCAGGGTCGAGCCTCCTTCTCCATGGAACCTATGAAGTACGACCTCGCTCCTAAATCCGTCATGGATGAGATGCTGAATTAGAGTTTTTTACTACTCACCTAGCCATGAAGAGGTAGGTTTTCGTAAGTCGTAACATTGATTTCACGAGATCGAATCGTCAATTGAGTTTCCCGATTCACTTTATCGCACATGGCTCTGCGTGACAGCTGAGAGCATTAAAAGTACACTATTCTCATAGTTTGAATTATGTATTGAGATCACCAGATCGAATGTTTTTATTGAGTTCAACAACGAGACATGATGTCATTTGCTTTACTCGCGGTCGAATCAGCAGCACACCATGGTCCTGAGGTGGCTGGCTGGATTACGTGGCTGTTCACATTCATTCTAGCATTGATGATCGCAGCTCTTGCATTTGAAGAGAAGCTGCACGCTAAGAAGTCGATTATCGTTGGGACTTTTGCGGGGCTGTGCTTAATTATTGAAACGATCATCGCCTGGGCAACCAATCAGAAAATTGTTCCGTTCGGCAAAGTGGAATTACCGAACGGGCACGAAATTGGCTTGCCTGTTTATATTCCTGCGATTGACTGGGAAGTCATCACGATTATTCTCGGAGCAAGTCTGTTTGTAGAAGTTGCCAGCAAGTCTGGAATCTTCACTTGGCTCGCCATCAAAGTGACAAAGCTTTCGGGAGGCGATCCGTGGTGGTTGTTGATCTACTACGGATTGTTGACAGTCATTTTCTCGGCAGTGCTCAACAACGTAACAGCGATGATCATTGTCGGAAGTTTAACTGGCGTCTCGTTAAGGAAACTGAAACGCCCAGATTTGCTGCTGGGTTTCTTGGTGACGGAAGGATTGCTGACAAATGTTGGCGGTCTACTCACTCTGATCAGTAGTGTCCCGAATATCATTGTCGGGAACACCGCAGGCATCAGCTTTGTGGAATTCTTTCTGAAGGCGGCTCCTTACGTCGTCGTCGGCACCGCTGCCACATTGCTAATGGCGAAATGGCGATTCAGTATTCAAGGGCTAAAGACTGAAGAGGACAAAGCGACCGCAGCCGAACTTGTCAGCGGATTTGATGAAAATGAAAACATCATTAGCCAGAAATTCTTCTGGTTCTCGGTCGGAGCGCTCGTTTGTTTTATCGCAGCCTTAGCTGGGCAAGCCTATCTGCCTTGGAATCTGGACAAGCTGGGTATGGGCTTTGTTGCCCTCTTCTTTGCAGGCGTTGTTCTACTGGCATATCGGCATGAAGTGAACCGTTTTTATTCCGCGATTGATTGGGATTTGCTTGCCTTCTTCGCTGCGTTGTTCGTCGTCATCAACATGATGGAGCACGCCCTTGTTCTCGACTTAATCGGTAACGGCATCGCCCGCATGTTGGCACTTTCTCAAGGCGTGGCATCCAGTTTACTGCTCGTTTCCTCAGCCGTTGCAAGTTCGGTGACGGATAACATTCCACTCGCTGCAATGCTGGCAAAGATCCTCTCGGGAATGGAAACGCCATCAGGTTCGCCCTTCTGGTGGTGTGTGATTTTGGGAGCAAATCTGGGTGGGAACTTAACACCCATCGGCTCGGCATCGACCGTTGTCGCAATGACGATCATTCACCGCGAGAAGATTCAATTTTCGTTTGCGAAGTTTGTCTTGATGGCTGCTCCGTTTGCGACGATGCAAATCGTCCTGGCGATTGCGTATGTGCTGCTGTTCCTT
>JABJMI010000674.1 GCA_018659505.1 Planctomicrobium sp. | reverse complement strand
GAGACCTAGCAAGTGTTCGATTTGATGATGCGCTCTCAGAGGATCAAGAAGAGTTAGATATAGAATTGAATGGTCGTCAAAGTCGTCGCGGTCGGATGTCGACTGGGGGGCTACTCTCGATGACATTTGATCTGCAAATTCCTGAAGGGACACGATCCCAGAAGTTCCACTACCAAGGGAACGGACTTAATTCAGATGAAGTCAATCTGCGAATTCGTTATGCGAATCGGACGAGCGGACGAGTCCTTGTCTGGTCGATTGCCCTCGGGATTGCTTTGCTCGGTTGGTGGTTCAGAAATTCACGTCTTGGATTCAAACTCTTCTGGACCGCATTAACTGTTCTATTACCACTTTCATTAGCTTGGATCGTTCCGAGTCTGTGGCAACTTCTCTTAGAAGGAACTCTTTACGGAGGTCTGGGAAGTCTTGCTCTCTGGTCAATTGGCTTGTGTGCTAAGTGCTGTCGCTGTTGTTGCGGCTGGATGTCAAAAGGAACTTGCCCAGCAAGCGTCGCATTCATTGCAGCGGCGTGGCTGC
Source organism: Planctomicrobium sp. (assembly GCA_018659505.1). GTDB lineage: Bacteria > Planctomycetota > Planctomycetia > Planctomycetales > Planctomycetaceae > Thalassoglobus. The sequence goes on along the minus strand of JABJMI010000674.1, from coordinate 1,871 downwards.
TTGGTTCATCGACGATCGTCAGTGCTCAACCTGAATCGCAACAGAGCGAAATCCCACAACGTCGACCTGCAAACTTCGTCGTCATTCCATATTCATCACTCGATGAAATCGATGCTGCTGACCGCGTTTGGGTTCCTCAAGAAATATATCGTCAATTATGGAAAAACGCCCATCCTACAGATTTCCCCGTTGCGAATGGACCGATCTCCGCTGCAATCACGGAAGCAAACTACAACGCTGCTGTAGAACAAGTTGGAGTAGAACAACAAGTTGTCATTCAAGCTCGCTGGGTTGTTTCAGCTCTGACTGATGGCAATATTGGAGTTGTTTTACCCGTTACCAATGCTGCAATTGCTTCTGTGACTATCGATGGTCAAGCAGCAACACTGGACCATCAAAAAAATGGTGAAATCAAGGTGATGCTGCAAGGTCGTGGAGTACATGTCATTGATGCGCAACTACGAACCTCGGCAAGCATCAACGGAAAAGTCGGTGAGTTTAGTGTGAATCTACTGCCAGTTGCTTCGGGACTCTTCAACTTCAAACTCCCTGTGTCTGAAGACGATTTACGCGTACGAGTTGATGGGCTCACGCGAGTTTATCGACGTATCCAGAACGGTGCAGAGACCTCGATTCAGTTTCCGATTGATCGCGGTGGCAAGAAAACCGTGAACTGGTTCCCCGAGGCACAACAAGGGGGACAAAATCAACTCGTGCAAGTTGAAACTGCCATCGCTGCTGCTATCGATGATTCCGGAATCAATGTCACTCACGCCTTCCAAACACGAGTTCGACAAGGTGCAATTAACGATCTGACTTTCTCCATCCCAGCAGAACTCTCAGTTCGGGATATCTCTGGACAAGATATCGGTGGCTGGGAAATGCAAGGGGATGCTGACGGGAAAGAATTGAAGATATTCTTTCGTCGTGAAGTGAACGACCAGACCGAGTTTCACATCAATCTCTACCATAAAATTGATATCGGTGAAGCGAGCACAAAGTTCGCTGTCCCAACGATTACACCACAAGACGTTTCACGAGAAACGGTACAACTCGCGGTCTACGCAGCGAACCATTTGAAGTTGCAAGTCACTTCAACCAGCGGCTTAAGTCAGATCGACATCAGTCGCTATCAACCAGTCGTCAAACCGCAACAACCCAATACTGTTCCACGATTCACCTACCGATCTTCTTCGCGACCATTGGAATTAAAAGTGTCGGTCGAGCGACGCGAAGCAGAAGCGAAAACCGGTGTCGAACACGGAATTCATATTGCCCGCAGAAAGCAGCTCATCGCCACTCGAATCGTCTGGCAGTTAACCGGTTCGCCACGTCGACGTGTGAATGTTGCGATTCCTGATGGATATCTTCCCATCAGTGTCGTTTGTGCAGGCTCTTCGGATTGGTATGTCTCCGATAGCGATGCCGGTAGGGTCCTCTCTATCGAATTCCCAACGCCCAAGCTCGGTAGAATCGAAGCAGGTTTGGAAGGTCACTTGCCGAAACAACCTGAAGCTGAAACGGTTGAAATTAAACTGCCGAAACCACTTGATGTCAACGGACAAACGTCGACCTTAGGGATTTGGCTTGATTCAGTTTATCAGGCTTCGATTTCAAATACCGGCGAATGGAATTCACTTCGCCCCAATCAACTCTCTGGAAATTACCATAAACTGGATCCGAAACCTGTTCAATTTGCATTCCGCTCAACCGAAGATGAGCCTCAAAATGTCGTACTCAATCTACAGACAGCGGTCCCGAAAATGACATCGGACGTTGTCACTTTAATAGCTGTCAGCGATGCAACAATTGATTACGGGATCACCCTGCGATGGAACATCTCGCAAGCTGCCGCAGATCAATTTTCGTTT
>JABJMI010000809.1 GCA_018659505.1 Planctomicrobium sp. | reverse complement strand
GAGTTTGAAGCAGAACAGAAGCGACTCGGAGAATCAGAAGGCTCGGCATATGGTCGATTCCGTCAGCGAGCGATGGCATTGATGACTTCCAATCGAACGCGTGACGCTCTCGACATTCAACAAGAATCGGCCGAATTGCGAGACAAATATGGACGGCATCTCTTTGGGCAATCATGCTTGATGTCGCGCCGGTTGGTCGAAGCGGGAGTCCGTTTCGTGACAGTTCATTATGACTGCGTCGATGGCTATAGCTGGGACTCGCATCGGAATAGTGATGACGTGAAGAAAAATTTATTACCAACTTTTGATCAAGGTTGTTCGGCATTGCTCACCGATCTCGATGAGCGAGGCTTACTCGACGAAACACTCGTCGTCGCCATCGGTGAAATGGGCAGAACGCCGAAAGCAAACGCCACTTGGGGGCGTAACCACTGGAGCAATCTTTTCTCCGCGTTGATCGCTGGTGCAGGCGTACAAGGGGGGACGACTTACGGGTCGTCTGATAGAACAGCCTCAGTCGTAACAGAGCATCCGGTCAGTCCTGAAGATCTTGCCTCCACCATCTATTGGGCAATGGGAATAGACCCGCAACTGATGCTCCCCGACGCTTTGGGACGTCCCGTGCCGATCAATGATGGCGGCGAACCGTTGCGAGCACTGTTCAGTTAGCTCGTTTAACGGCTAGCCGAAGGCGTTAGTGTTTAAAAACTTCGACGCCTACGGCTTGCCGTTAAACTAACAAACTTTTGATAGTGTACTTATACAATCTTCAAAGGAAACACTTCGACGTCTACTCCTTCAGAGTAGAGTGCGTGATCGGGTGGTCGATTGGGAGAGGTTATTCCGTTCAATTCGAAAAGTGGTTCGCAGAAGCTGGAGGCTTCGGCCAATTGAATTTGATATGGAGAGTGATGCACCTGTCCGGTGGCAATTCCATTAGATTTCGTTTGAGAGAACAGTAAATACCTCTCTACGAGAAAGAATTCCAGGGTTTCTTCTTTAGCTGCGGCTGCGGTTCCTGTTCCTCGATATTGGAAGCTGCATGTTCTTTTCGCTGGATCGCCGAGGCGTCGACTTTCATAATTAATGGTTGAGTCAACTTCAGCCGCAGACATCTTTGCCCAGTAGTATGGAAGGTGGAAGAAACGACGAGCGACCTGTACCGCCAGCAAACGACTCGCATCGAGTGAGAGAAACCAGACTCCAGGATTGCCGTTCTCATCGTAAGCATAAGTCCGCACATTCAATTCGAGAAAGTTTGAAATATAGGGGATCGAACGGGACCAAACTGGTCGGATGTTTCTCATGTAGAATGGGACGATACCCACCCAGGCGTTTCCATCAAACGTGTCGACAGTTAATCCAGCAGGCAGCAGCTCTTGAATATCTATTGGATCAAACTTCCAATGTAGAAAGAGTAACTTCCTCCAGGATTGAAACATCACAGGCTTCTCGTCAGGACGAGTTTGCAAAGCCCGTCTTTGTTCAAATCGCGGCATAGAAGTCATGAACATTCTTCGGGTGAAATGATATGAAGAGTGGTACAGTATTGGAAATAGTCAGTTAGCTGCCCACTTGATGTGGGCAATCCAATGTGTATGTGAACAAAAGAAAACTCGCCATGGGATCTGATCGAGTTTTCGATTTAAGTATCCAGCAAGCGGAAGTAATAGAACGGGATTATCATAATATTTTATCCATTTTACGATGTGGAATCCCGACCGAATCGAACTCTTCGCCGACGCACCGATATCCTAGTCTCTCGTAAAATGGAACCGCTTGCACTCTGGCAGCGAGTTCAATCATCTCGATTTCAGACTGCTTAAGAGACTCTTCAATATGTTGAATCAACCGTCGTCCGACACCTTGTCCACGGTATGCCTCAACGACACACATCTGACGTAATGTCACAGACTTATCTGCTTGCGGAACAATGAGCAAATATGCAATGAGTTGTTTGTTGGATAAAACTCCGAAGTGTCGACAATTGTTTTCTTGACTGAGGTCTTCAGCGAATAAATCGAGACCGATTGGAAGCCTCAAAATCTCTTGCCGCAGCAGACAAGCTGCTTGATAGAGTTCTGAATGGACATCGAATTCAACGACTTCAGTATTCATCATTTAGAAAGAACGATCGCAGCAGTTAAGGATATTCGATACTGAATCATGGTTACGTGTTACTATATCAAACAGATCTAGTATCTTTTGGAAGCTGGGATTCAATTTATGCAACGAACAAAGTAAGTTAACCCATAACAGTTTAGATCATTTGACGGTCTTTCTCCTTTCACGTTAATCTACAATCATTGATTTATTATCCAGAAACTTAAATACCAGCAATGTAAGTCCAACACGGGGTTGTAATTCGTTCAAGGTATTGGAGTGTGGAGTTAATAACAATTTTCAAGTGAGTTGATGGATGGCTAAGCGACGTTCTTCAAAACCCAAAGCCGGACAACGAGTTCGCGTGAAAGACGAGATTAGTATGCCCGAATATCCCGATGTCGCGATTGGCGGCTGGACGGGTATGGTGCTGGAAACTCAGGGACGCGGAGCCGACTCGAAGGTGATTCTTGAATGGGACGATCCTGCTCTTGAAGCGATGCCAGCTGATTATCGTGAAAAATGCGAGAGCCAAAATATGCTGTATACAATGGCGTGCCTGCCGATGAGTGATGTTTCGATTCATGAGTGATGTCGTTAATATTGCATCCCGCTTAAGCGTGATGGCGAACAAGTACCCAAATCAAAATGCTGTCATTCAAGCTCTTAAGACTCTTAAGAATGGCGAGACGACCTATCGCCGATTGACGTTTCAAGAGTTAGACGATCAATCAAGCAGGATCGCTGCGGGTTTATTGCAGCGTGGTTTTGATCCGGGCATGAAGCTCGTTCTGTTTGTTCCTTTCAGCATCGAGTTCATTACGCTTACGTTTGCTCTATTCAAAGCAGGTGCCGTCATCGTTTTGATTGATCCGGGCATGGGGCGCACGAATATCTTTCAATGTTTGGAAGAAGTGAATCCCGATGGGTTTGTCGCTGTCCCGCTGGTGCAGATGATTCGGCTGATCAATCGCAAGAAGTTCTCGAATGCGAAATTCAATATCTCGTCCAAATTTTGGACTCCGGGTGTGATTGGGCGATTGAAAGATCTGAAATCTTCAGAGACTGAGAACTTCAAAACATTCCAGGCAACGAAAGATGACTTAGCTGCCGTCATTTTTACGAGTGGAAGTACCGGTCCCCCCAAAGGTGTCGCATACGAGCACGGCATGTTTGACGCTCAGGTTGAGATGATCCAAAGCTATTATGGAATCGAGGAAGGCGAGGTCGATTTGCCCGGCTTCCCGATGTTTGGTCTCTTCAACGCT
>JABJMI010000371.1 GCA_018659505.1 Planctomicrobium sp. | reverse complement strand
CTGGCAAAGATCAATCAGTTCCATGTTTCGCTATTCGCAGAGTTTTTGGAAAAGATGGCTGCGACTCCTGAAGGAAACGGTTCGCTGCTTGATCATTCACTTTACCTGTATGGAAGTGGAATGGGCGATCCAGATGCTCACGATCATACAGATTTGCCTATCGTCGTTGCTGGTGGGGCAGCGGGGAACATGCAAGGCGAACGGCATGTCACCTACAAGAAGCATACACCTCTGGCAAATTTGCATCTAACATTGCTAAACAAAGTTGGCATCGAACTCGATTCGTTTGCGGATAGTGATGGCGATGCAGAAGAGTTGTTTGGACCAGTGACTCTTTGATACTTCAATGTGATGCCGGACTCTTTAAGTGTCCGGCAAAACGCGTTCATTTGTATAGACTTGAACACATGATTACTAAATCAACGACCACTCAATTGGTTCGAATTGTTTTATTCCTGAGCATCGTCGCGGTTTGCTACGAGTTACTCGCTGAATCAAATGAAGAATTACCAGCTGCGAGTGGTACGCAGAGCGTTCCCTACACGGAAAAGCATTCTCCATTAGTAGACGCTGCTGAAGCCGGTGACTGGAGCCGAGTCAAAGACCTTGTCGAGCAAGAGTCTATCAACGCTGTTCAACCAGATGGAATGTCGGCTCTACACTGGGCAGTCTTCAAGAATCACCTTCCTATGGTCAAACTGCTGACCAGTAAAAATGCCGATGTCAATCTGCAAACTCGCTATCACATCACCCCATTGGTCATTGCCTGCGAGAATGGATTCGCAGAGATTGCTGAACTCTTGTTGCAAGCAGAGGCGAATGTCAACCATGAACTGCCTGGTGGCGAGACGCCACTTATGATTGCTTCACTCGCTGGGAATAAGTCTGTGGTTGAGCAATTGATTGCTCACAAGGCGGTCGTGAATACAACCGAGCGACGTGGGCAAACCGCCATGATGTGGGCGGCAGCGAAAGGTAACGTCGATGCAGTCGACGCACTTCTTTCAGCTGGTGCTGATCTGAATACAACAACCAAAACAGGTTTTACAGCGATGTTCTTCGCTGCACGAAACGGGCATCTGAATGTCGTCAAACAACTCGCCGAAGCGGGAGTCGATATCAACCTCGCGATGCAACCATCTTCATCAGGAGGTCGCTCACCTCGTAAAGGAACATCGGCGTTGATGCTGGCTGTTGAGAGTGGGCATTACGAACTTGCCATGTGGTTAATTCAACATGGTGCAAATCCCAACGATCAACGCAGTGGACACACTCCGCTCCACGCCCTCAGCTGGATTCGTAAACCGAACCGAGGCGAAGGTGTCGATGGCGATCCTTCACCGCGTGGATCGGGCAATCTCACTGATTTACAATTTGTAAAAGCAATTGTCGCCGCCGGAGCGGATGTCAATCTTCAACTTAAAAATGGAAAGAGTGGAAAAGCTGTTCTCGGTCACAAAGGAGCAACTCCGTTCTTGTTAGCATCCAAAACAGCTGATCTTCCTCTGTTAGAGCTACTGCTTGTATTGGGAGCTGATCCCCTGATTCCAAATTCAGAGGGATGTACTCCGTTGATGGCGTGTGCGGGAATCGGAGTCCGCGCGGTTGGAGAAGAAGCTGGCACAGAGCCTGAAGTCATCAATACTCTTGAATTCCTCATCAAGCATGGAGCGGATGTGAACACTGTCGATGACAACCGTGAAACTGCGATGCACGGTGCCGCCTATCGATGTTTTCCAGAAGTTGTGAACTTCCTCACTGACCAAGGAGCAGATGCTGCCGTCTGGGATCACAAGAATAAATCAGGCTGGACACCTGCCCTGATCGCTCAAGGTCATCGTCCCGGCTCCTTCAAGCCCTCTCCTGAAACAGTATCAGCATTGCAGAAGGCAATGCTGAAGTCTTCAAAATCAGATGCTTCTCAATAACAAAGATTGATATTCTCAAGAGCATCAGCATGAGTTGATACTGAAATGCAGGTCTCGACACTTGGATTGCTGAACTGCTAATATCTGTAGCGAATCATGTCAGGCGGGAGCCTGACTTACGGTAAAATATTATATTGGAGTGACGGATGGCTGACGAAAAGCTCAGCAAGTTGGAAGTAATCAAAACCGCCAGTGACTATCTGCGCGGATCGATTGAAGCAGACCTCAGTAATGACGATCCCAACGTCAGTGGGGACAATGCTCAGCTGCTAAAGTTCCATGGAACTTATCAGCAAGATAACCGCGACGAACGAGGCGGCGGATCGAAATCTTATAGCTTCATGGTTCGCAGTCGAATTCCCGGTGGACGTGTCACAGCGGAACAGTTCCTGGCTGAACTAGATATTTGCGACAAATACGCCAACGAGACTGTCCGCATCACCGACCGGCAAGGCTTCCAGTTACATGGTGTTGTCAAAGGCGATTTGAAAGAGACGATTCGCGGCATCAATGAAAGTAAGCTCTCGACGCTGTCTGCTTGTGGAGATGTTTGCCGGAATTTCATGTGCTGCCCGGCACCGCATCATAACAGCCCCGTTCATGCTGAGATGCAGAAACTTGCTGTCGAGTTGGCAAACCATTTCGCTCCCCAAAGTACAGCGTACTCCGAAATTTGGTTGACCGATGAAGACGGCGAAAAGACCAAAGTCTCGGAAGTCAATTTCGATGAACCGATCTACGGCAAGACCTACCTGCCGCGCAAGTTCAAAATGGCAATTGCACTCCCTGAGGACAATTGTGTCGACATCTACACTCAGGATCTCGGTCTGATGGTCATTGTCGAGAATGACAAAATCATCGGCTACAACGTCTTAGTTGGTGGCGGTCAAGGGATGACACCGGCGAAGAAGAATACTTTCCCCGCAGTTGGCTTCAAAATGACATTCGCAACACCAGAAAATGTTGTTGCAGTTTGTGAAGCAGTCGTCAAAGTGCAACGAGACTTCGGCAATCGAGCAGATCGCAAAGTCGCCAGAATGAAGTACCTTATCGCTGACTGGGGACTTCCGAAGTTCAAAGAGAAAGTCGAAGAATACTTCGAGGCTTCACTTCCCGAGCCACATTCAGCTGACGTCACGGATGTCGACGACCACATGGGCTGGCACGAACAAGGTGATGGAAAGCTCTATCTCGGAGTGAATGTCGAAAACGGACGCATCAAAGACGAAGGCGAGTTTCGGCTCAAGACTGCGTTGCGTACCCTCATTGAGAAGTACGGAATGGACACTCGCCTCACCGCTCTGCAAGGAGTGATTCTGTGTGATATCGATCCAGCAAACAAAGATGAGATTGAAAACACCCTGAAGGTACATGGTGTCCCACTCGCTGAGGATTTATCACTCGCAAGACGGTATTCAATCTCATGCCCGGCACTGCCGACTTGCGGACTCGCGGTCACCGAATCAGAACGAGTCATGCCCGAAGTGATGAGCACCATTGAGGCAGCGATGGAAGAGAACGGTCTCAAAGACGAACGCCTGACCGTTCACATGACCGGTTGCCCCAATGGCTGCGCGAGACCGTATACCCCTGAAGTCGGATTGGTCGGCAAAGCTCGTGGAAAATATACGCTCTACCTGGGTGGAAAT
>JABJMI010000808.1 GCA_018659505.1 Planctomicrobium sp. | reverse complement strand
GGTTCTTAGGCGGTAGTCGATGTTGACGTAATCCAGGACTGAACAAAGTGCTCGGACTGCGACGCCCATTCCGTCGGGGCCGCTGAAGCCGCCGAATTGTCCGCCGCCTTTGAGGTGTGGTTCGAGTTCGAGGAAGACTCCTGGACCGCCGAGTTTCTTCATTCTTTCATCAAGAGCAGGGATGTGATCGCGGAAGTCTCTTAGAATCGCTTCGTGACCGCTGTCACCGACGTTGGCGGGGACGAAGTTTTTGAGGCGTTCTTCGTCGACGTAGCCTTTCCATTCCATTGTGGAATCGATTTCATAGTCTTTAATGTGTATCCAGCCGATGTGTGGTCGCATCAGTTCGTACTCTTCGAAGCACTGGACCGGACTCATGTTCTGTGAGGAAAGATTTCCACCATCGTAGATGACGACCAAGTTCTCTCGATTAATCTTAGTCGCCAGTTCAGCGAGCATCTTTCCGTTTTGACCGATCAGGTTCGCTTCGACTTCGAGACCGTAGACAATGCCATGTTTGGCGAATTCGTCGGTGATCTTTGCAACGAGTTCGACGGCTTGATCAACATAACCTTCGGGAGCTTCGCCTTTGGGTTGATAGAAGGAGAAGCCTCGAATCAGTTTGGCGTCCAGAGCGTTCGCTGCGCGAATTGTGTTCGCGACTTCGGTTGCCATGTATTCATCAAACGGGACGAATTTATTATGCGAGCCATCTTCTTGATCGAGCAGTTTAATTTTTCCAATACGAGAACCGATGCTGGCGACCGACATGCCGTATTCGGTGTGGATTTCGCTGAGTTGTTTGAGTTCGTCATCGCTGAGCTCGACAACGTGTTTCACCTCTCCAGCACCGGTGACATCGACAAAACGCGGGCTGTAGTATTTGAGTCCGAGAGCCGCGAGGGCAGCCATTTGCTCGACGGCAGTTTTTCGATTGGCAGCTTCGTCGGCAAAGGCACTGAGTAAGACTTCAGGGTTGGCAGACATGTTTTCCGTTCTTTCTCTTGTTGATTCGAGTTCAAGAACGAATTGTTGAAAGAATGTGTTCAAGATGCAAGCGGGCAGATCTCGTCGAGCGTTTATCGTTTAGCGTTGAGAAGAAATGTTTTTTAGGACTCAACGCTAATCGCTCAACTCTCAACGCAAAGATGCGTGAATTGTTTGAAATCAGAGTCAAAAGTGATTCGTCTATTGTGATCAATTACTCAAACATTATGCAGCGGTGCGGATTTCTCCGTTGTCGTTGACGTCTTCGAAGCTGACGGAGATTCGTTTCGACACGCCGGCTTGTTCCATTGTGACACCGTAGAGAACATTCGCTGCGGTCATGGTTCGTTTTCGGTGTGTGATAACGACGAATTGCGTCATGGAAACGAACTCTTTCACGACGGTCACATAGCGATCAACGTTCGCTTCATCGAGTGCAGCATCGACTTCGTCTAGAACACAATACGGGCTTGGTTTACTCTTGAACATGGCGAACAAGAGTCCGACGGCTGTCATCGTCTTTTCACCACCGGAAAGAAGCGAGATGGAACGTAGTTCTTTCCCCGGAGGTCTAGCGACAATATCGATTCCACATTCGAGGACATCGTCCGGGTCTTCGAGAATGATATCGGCATCTCCACCGCCGAACAGCTTGCGGAACAGTTCCTGAAAATGTCCGCGAATCGTCTCGAAGGTCTCGAAGAAGATTCGTTCGCTCTCGACATTGATCTTACGAATAATATCTTCGAGAGCAGCCTTCGCTTCCTGCAAATCGTTGAGCTGATGGTTCAAACCGTTGTAGCGGTTCTCTAAATCTTCCAGACTTTCGAGTGCTTCCGTATTTACATGTCCCATACCTTTGAGTTTACGCCGCAGGCGATCAACCCGGGCTTCGAGTTCTTCTCGAACCTCGCCGAAAGTGGGGACCAGAATCTCTTCCGCATCTGTCGCTGATTCTTCAGAGTTCGAATTCTCATTCACCTCTGACTCGACTTCTTCAATCTCGGAAGACTCTTCTGTCGAATCCTCACTCAATTGAGTTGTTTCGCAGTGCAATGCTGCGACCTCTTCGCCATACCGTTCTTCGATATAAATGCGATAAGCAGACGCCCCCTGATTGACGAGTCGATCAAGTGGTATTTGAAACTCTTCAAAGATACGGTCAGCCGTTCCTGTTGATTGGTGCTTCTGGTTTTGGATGTTGATTTCGAGTTCGTGTTGAGAATCTTGAAGACTGCGACGTTGTTTGTGGTGTGCCTCTTCCTGCTTGGTCAATTCCTTACGCATTGCTCTTAGGCGATCACGTTCGAGGAAGAACTCCCTTGTCTCGCGCATTGTGGCTTCCAATGCCAAGGCATGTGTTGCGATACCGCATTCTGCTTTGAGAATCGATAAGATCCCGCGTCTGCGAACTTGCAATGACTGGCGATACTGTTGGCTCACTTCTTCTACTTGTTGTTGAGCCTGTCGGTGATCACGTTCAATTCGTGCTTGACTCTCCTGAATGCTGGTCAGTCTTTCTTCATGTTTTGCCATGTCCAGTTGCTGAGTCTTCAGCTCCTCAGCGAGCGCGAGGATTTCATCCTCGGCGGAAGTGATCTTCTTTTCGAGTTGACTGGTTATTGATTGCGTCGAAATGGATTCTGATTCGATGTCAGTCAAATTCTCGGAGAGGGATTTTGCTTCTTTCTCGTTCTGCTGAGAGCGAAGTTGAAGTTCTTCGACTTGGTCGAGTGTCTTCTGATAGTCAGTCTTCAGACGCTCGACTTCCCGCTGTTGAGATTTCAACAATGCAGAGCATTCTGAGACATCGCTTGCTTTGGATTGCAATTCTTTCCTGGCGATTGAAAGTTCGTCATGCTTCGAACTGATGGAATCTTCGAGGACTGACTGGCGTTCGATCAGTGCTTCGATATGTTTATCGTGCTGATGGATTCCATTCTTGAGTTGCCGCAATTCGCTTTTACGGGAGACGATTGAAGACTCGTGCGGAACCGCTCCGACATGAAGTTCCCCTCCGGGTGAAAGGACTTCCCCTTGCAGTGTGACGAAACGAATTCCTACTGCATCCGGAAGTTCTTTTAATAGTCGACGAGCATCTTCAAGGGTCTCTACAATCCAAGTGTCACTCAATACGGCATGTGAGACTCCCGGAGAGCGTTCTGAATCTGCGATTAATCGATCAGCGCGACCAAAGACACCAGCTTGTCCTGTCAGTTCTAATGAAGCAGCTGGTTCAGGGCAGGGCAGGGGGGCTGAATTCTTTTGTTTGCCGGTGGCGATCTCAATGAATCCAACTCGACCATCAATTGGAGCAGGACCACGGTCAAGGTAATCGAGAAATGATTCCAGATCAGAGGTTGCCAGCAACTGAGCACGATCACCAAGGGCAGCGTCAATAATCGGAGCCAGTTCCATCGGCACGTCGATGAGATCTCTCACAAGACCGAGAATTCGATTCCAGGGAGGGAAGTGCGAAGTCGTAGCGCGCTTCAGGATTTCCTGAACGCCAATGGCAATTCCTTCTTGACGTTGTTCGAGTTCTTCCAGAACCGAAAGTCGAGCAGCTTCGGCACTGCGACGTTCTTTCAGTTCAACAAATTGCTGGGCAGCTACTGATTTCTGATCCGTTAAGTCTGTTCGCTTCAGTTGCAAATTTTGAATCGATTCCTGATTTCCTTCATAGGCAATCTGCGCAGCGTTAAGCTCTTGCTTTCGTTCGATTGCTTTTGCTTCTGTTGTTTGTACTAACTGTTCAGCGACTTGTAGTTCGTTTTGTAATTCAATCTGTTGGTTAGCGTATGATTCTGATTGAATCTTCAGAACTGCAAGACGTTCAGTCGCCAGAGTCTTTTGCTTCTCCAGATCGTGAAAGCGAGTTGTGGCTGAGGAGATTTCTGATCGCCATTGTGTGATCTGCTTGCGAATTTGTGCCGCCTGAGACTCTTTGGCATCGGTCGCTGAGCGAGTTGTTTCATGTTCCTGAGAAAAATTGTGAACATGATGTTGCGTCTTCCGATATTCCGCTTCGATTTCTTGCAGGCGGAATCTGGCAATCGCGCGTTGTTCTCGTAGCCGTTGAATTTCTAACTCAACTTCATTTAGGCGAGATGTTTGGTGATGAACTGTCGATTGATGTGTGGCAATTGCCTGCCGATCAGATGCAAGTTCACGTTCATGGTCGATCAGTTTGTCATCATAGCCAGAGATTTCATCATCGGTCAGGTTCTTGTTTTGCTCAATCTCTTTAATAGCTGTCTGAATTTCTAACTGTTGCTGTTTCAGCGATGCCAGAGCTTTGTGATTGCTCTCAAGTTCATCAGAGAAATGACGATAATCGTCCGCAGCTAAGCCAGTCCAGAGTTGTTTGAGCTCCGTTGAAACTTCTCGGAACCTCGCTGCTTTACTAGCTTGCGAGCGAGTGGAATTGAGTTGGGTTTCGACTTCGTCAACGATATCGGTGAGGCGGAGCAAGTTCTGTGCGACTCTTTCGAGACGACGTTCGGCATCGATTCTACGCGACTTAAACTTGCTGATGCCCGCAGCTTCTTCGAAGACCAAACGTCTTGTTGTTGGATTCGCTTGTAGAATTTGATCAACGCG
>JABJMI010000806.1 GCA_018659505.1 Planctomicrobium sp. | reverse complement strand
GCCACCATGTTGATCCCAGACATTCCCGGTTGAGAGTTCCACGTAACGCACGCCTGCTTCAAGCAGGCGTCGCCCAAGCAAACACTGCCGACCAAAATTATCGGTTTCTTTGGTCCCGATCCCAAATGATTCTTGAGTCGATTTTGACTCTTGAGACAGATCGAGAACTCCCGGAGCAACACGTTGCATTCGACTCGCAAGATCATACGCTTCCATCATGCCTGAAACACGTTTATCAGGTCCAAGTTGATCCAGATGCGTTTGATTGAGTGACTGAATGAGCGACAGGCGATCCCGGCTTCGATTTGAATCCTTTTCACTTGATGAAAGATGCTCGATTGTCGCATTGCCGAGCTTACCCTGTCGCCCGATTGTCGTCGCCTGATGCTCTGCCGGGAGAAATGCAGCTCCATAGTTGCGAGGACCACCATGTCCGCTGGATGGTCCGATAGAAACAAACCCGGGCAAGTCGTTGTTTTCTTTTCCTAGTCCATATGAAACCCACGCACCGACCGAGGGACGGACCAAGTTATCACTGCCAGTGTGGAGCATCGAGACTGCTTGCCCATGCGATTGACCTCGGCTGTGCATCGATTTGATGACGCAAAGATCGTCAACTTTCTTAGCAGTATGAGGCAGTAATTCAGAGACCCATTGTCCACAGTCTCCATGCTGCTGAAACTTCCAGGGAGACTTCATTAAGACTCGCTGCGCGTCAAGATTCGCAGGAGTTTCAAAGGGAAGTTCTCCCCCGTCACGCTTCTGGAGTTCAGGCTTGTAGTCGAACAGGTCAACATGGCTCGGTCCACCGTGCATGAAGAGAAAGATCACACGTTTGACTTTGGGAGTATGATGACTGATTTGGTCAGAAGTAGTGGCGGCTTCCAAAGTTCGACCAGACAATCCTGCCAACGAAAGCCCGACGCTCCCACTGAGGATCTGCTGTAAATTTTCTCTGCGTGTGATGTGCATGATACTATCTACTAAGTCTTATTCCGTTGATGCGATACTTACTCACAAAGGAAAAATTTAGATTGATGAATGTCTCAATCTAACATTCGAAATCCGGCCGATGCAAATATTGCGTGTGCTAAGTCTGACCAGGATTCCTGAGGAGTGATCTCTGAAGGCAATTCTGAATTCTCTAGAAAAGTCTGACTCACAGTCGCTTCCAAATCACTGGGCGGACGACCGAGAGTCAATATGAAAAGTCGCTCCAATTGCTCGCTCTGCGTCGACAACTTTTGCTCAAGCATACGAGTTGAGACAAGCTCAGCCTGATTCGCAATAAATGGTCCATTGAGCATCCACAGAGCTTGAGTGGGAACTGTCGTGTGGGCACGTTGACCAGAGACGAAATCGGGATCGGCAAAGTCGAAAACTCGCATCAATGATGGGAGTTCATTCCGTATCACCGGTTGATAAACGGTCCTGATATTCGTTGATTGAAGTTTCACCCCGGTGTCATCCGGTTTGTTCTGTGTGACCAGAGTGCCCAGGTTTTTAACTGGAGCTTCACCGATTGAGAAATCAAGTTGCCCGGCAGCAAGCAACATGGTGTCTCGAATCGATTCTGCTGGAAGAGGCTTACGGTGTGCTCTCCACAAAAGTCGATTTTCAGGATCCGCCTGCCAACGCGACTCTTCATATTTGCTAGAGAGTTGATAGGTTCGGCTATTGACAATTTCCCGCACCAGCCATTTTGTTGACCAATTGTTCTCAATGAACTTCACTGCAAGCTGATCGAGTAACAAAGGGTGCGTTGGACGCTCACCAAGGCTTCCAAAATTGTCAACACTTCGAACCAAGCCTGCTCCCATCAGATGATACCATACGCGATTCACATAGACTCTAGCAGTCAATGGATGCCGTGCGTCTGCAACCCATTTGGCTAAAGCGAGTCGACCGCTGTCATCATCCTGAACTGATGGAGCCCCTTCAAAATTAGCGACGCTGAGAAATCCGCGAGAGACCTTGGGACCAAGGTTGCGATGTTCTCCGCGGATGCAAACAAAATAATCGCCCTGCTTCTCAGCTTCTTGAACGGCAAGTGCCAGTGGAGCCGGCGGTGGTGCATTTGCTTCTGTTTTATTGAGTCGCTCTTTCGTTTCCTTCAGCACTTTTTGAATTCTTTTGACTTCAGCCTGTAATTCAATGTCTGCTTTGGTATCGGATTCTTTGAGTTCTTTAACCGAAATGATTTGAATCGCATCCACGATGACGTAGCCATTCGCATCCTTGTTTGATATCTCAATGCGAACAGTTTGATCCTTTGTAAAACGAAACTGTCCGAGCGGCTTCAGCATCGTCAAGATGGGAGCCTGCTTTGACTGATTGACCAGAAGAGATGTTTCACCGTCGGCATGAGTGATCAGAACTGGGACATTTGTTGCTCGTCCTCTAGATCCCGGAAACGCAAAGCGAACTTCGTATTCTCCATCTTCCGGCACTTGAGTTGTAAACACGACACGCTTCTGACCACGATCTTGTTGATCATCATGAATATATCCTTTCCCAATGAAATTCTTGGAATAGGTTGATGCCTTCCAATTACCGATGACTTCAGCTTCGGCATCATCCAAAATGATGCCCTGCTTCAGGATGTTTGTTTTTGAAGAATTTGTTTCGAGTAATTTCAATTCTTTTTCAGCGGCTTTGATTTGTGATTTCAAATCCGCAGTGTTTTTTTTGTACTCTTTTAATGAAGCCGCGTGTTCATCCGAGATTGGCAATGGTTGACGTGTCCAGTTCGAGACGTACTTCTGGATTTCGCCATCCAATGTTTGTGTACTTCGTAGTATCCCAGCGAGTGCGTAGTAGTCAGTAGTGGGGATTGGATCAAATTTGTGATCGTGGCAGCGTGCACAGCCAAGTGTCATCCCCATGAACGCCTTGCCGATGGTTGTGACTTGCTCATCAACCACATCCATGCGAAGTTTCTCTTTGTCTCGCTCGCTGAGCATTTTAGCGCCGAACATCAGAAAACCAGTCGCAACAAGTTGATTTTCACGAACGCTATCATCGTCTGTTTGAATCAAATCGCCCGCGATTTGTTCGATAACGAATTCGTTAAATGGTCGATCTTCGTTGAATGTCTCTATCACGTAATTTCGGTATCGCCAAGCGTTATGAAATGTCGCGTTAAAATCTCCACCATTCGAATCTGCGTAACGAGCGACATCCAGCCAGTGACGTCCCCAGTGTTCCCCGAAATGGGGCGAGGCAATCAGATCATCAATGTACTTCGCCAGCAGATCGGTCTCTTCAGAATAGAGAATTTTCTC
>JABJMI010000805.1 GCA_018659505.1 Planctomicrobium sp. | reverse complement strand
TTCCTGATGAATCACACTCACACCTGCCCGCTGTGCCGCTTGAGCATTGCCCGGCTTAAGAGTCTCACCATTGACGATCACATCTCCCAGTGTGGGACGATAAATCCCGCACAAGATTTTCATCAAAGTGCTTTTCCCCGCACCGTTCTCCCCCAACAGTGCAAGCACTTCACCATGATCTAAAGTCAGCGACACACCATCAAGCACCTGGACCGTACTGAACGATTTAGAAATCCCCCGCATTTCGAGAAGAGGTGTTCCGGGTTCAAGTGGGGTGTTCAACATGTTTTTTTGTTCGATCTAAATAGATATCACATGATCGATGATGCTGGATTAGCAGTTCACTTGAAGTGAACGGCACAACAATTTCTCGACTCTTTACTTCAATTCCGGATCTTTCATTGCGTCTTCTTTGCGGTAGAGTTCGGTTGGGATGAGTTCAACTGTAGTCACTTCTTCGCCGTCTAGGTATTTCACGATGTTCTGGACGGTTCCGGTTGCCATTTTTTTGGGGAATTGAATTGGGTCGGCATAAATCTTTCCATCTTTGATTGCCTGTTTCCCGTCTAATTGGCCATCGAAACCGATGACTTGAATCTGGTCGGCTTTGTCAGATTGGTTGAGAGCTGCCACTGCCCCTAAAGCTGACGGGTCGTTGATGGCAAAAATCCCAGCCAAGTTGGGGTGCTGTTGCAGAGCATCCTGAGTCGCTTTCAAGCTGATGTCTTGCGAAGCTCCTCCTTCGAGTTCCGAAACAACTTTAATTTGACCAGACTCTTTCCCCTCGTTGTATTCCTTGATTTCGTCGTTGAAACCGTTGACTCTTTCAACACACGAATTCGCCTGTTTGAAATGTAAAACAAGTGCTTCTCCTCCTGCTTCCCCCAGAGCTTCAATCATTGCTTTTCCAGCGAGTCTGCCTCCTGAGTAATTATCTGTGCCGATATGCCCAATGATCTCAATATCATCGGCTTCACATTGTAAATCACAGGTAAACACAGGAATGCCTGCTTCGTTCGCCCTTTGAATCGCTGGTGCAATTGATATTCGATTAGCAGGGTTAAGAATGATAGCTGTCACTTCCTGGGCGATGAAGTTGTCAATCTGTTTCGATTGATTGTTCACATCACTTTCCGCATCTGTGACAACGACTTCAAAGCCTTCTTCTTTTGCAGCTTCGGTCAGTGTGTCTGCGATGATTTTGAAGAATGGATTCTTTAAGTCGAGTGCAGAGAATCCGATTGTTCCTCGTGATTCTGTAACTGTTGGGGAGTCGGTTGTCTGGGGAGTTCCCTGTTCTTTCGAACCAGCACAACCAGAGAGGAATAACGTAACGAGAATCAACGGACAAAGAAGGTGTCGAAGCATGAGGTTCCCCTGGATTTATCGAGCGATTAAAGTCATTAAAACAATAACATTGTTTGATTCGAGATTGTAGCAATTTCGTAGAGAGGATGTGCAAGCATATAGATCGCACTCATGGTGACTTGAAATCAATAACAGTTGGAAAGGTCTCTGAGAAGAAACTGCTGGACGTCATTATTGCAGATGATGAAAGAGACATCATTCAACGCAAAGTCGCAATGACGCGAAGGTGCAAAGGATTTTTGGCGTCTTTGCGTTTCAATTTAAAAGGATCAAAATTACGCTGGAGCACAAGAGTCAGAAAAGGATGATTCTTCTCATAAAGATGAAGTGAAAATTGTCTCACGCAGAGCCGCAGAGATCGCGGAGAAATCACTGAAAACTTAGCGTTCTCTGCGTCTCTGCGTGCTTTATACTCTCTGAAACCTAAGACTCAAAAACACCTCATAAAGTGCATTGAAAAAAAAGAAGCCCGACAGGTTGTCGGGCTTCTTGAAAATCATAAAGCTTCGTTCGAAAAGGATTAGACTTTGCCGAAGATTGAATTTCCGGTTGAGTGCAAATCGTCGCATGCTTGACCGATGCGGTCTGCGACTCCTTGTTCACCCTTCTTCAAGTAGGCACGTGGGTCGTAAACTTTCTTGTTGCCGACTTCGCCGTCAACTTTCAGGACACCTGAATAGTTTTCGTACATGTGACCAACGATGGGACGAGTGAAGGCATATTGAGTGTCGGTGTCGATATTCATCTTCACGACGCCGTATGCGAGTGTCTCTTCAAGTTCGTGACGAGGTGTTCCCGATCCACCGTGGAAAACAAGATCAAACGCAGCATCTTTACCATACTTAGCAACAACTGCTTCCTGTCCTTTCTTGAGAATGTCCGGTCGTAAGGTAACTGAACCTGGCTTGTAGTGCCCGTGAACATTTCCGAAAGTCGCAGCGAAGAGGAAGCGACCAATGTCACTTAATGCTTCGTGCACCTGAACCATGTCTTCAGGTGTTGTGTAGAGTTTATCGTCTGGAATGTTTTCCATTTCGGCACCGGCGGCACCGTCTTCTTCTCCACCGACGATACCGGCTTCGATCTCGAGGATGATTTCATTCTCGACACACATCTTGAGGAGATCCTTAGAGAGTGCCATGTTCTCTTCAAGTGGTAAGTTCGAAGCATCAAGCATGTGCGACTGGAATAGATTTCCTTGCCCAGCTGCGCGACGATCTGCGGTCGCTTGAATCAATGGCTTCAAGAAACTATCAACAGCTTTAGGTGGACAGTGATCAGTATGAATTCCGACGAGAATGTCATATCTCTCAGCGAGGCGGTGAATCGCTTCCGCTAAAACAATACTTCCTAAAACTTCGTCACCGACGTTTAATCCCGAAGCGAATTTTCCGCCACCGGTCGACATCTGAATAATTCCATCGGAACCTTTATCAGCGAAACCTTTCAAAGCGGCATTGATTGTGACGAGCGATGTCACGTTGATAGCGGGGTAGGCGTAATCGCCTGCTTGAGCAGCGTCAATCATCGCTGCGTATTGTGCTGGTGTTGCGACTGGCATTTAATGGCTCCTGTAATTCTTTCTTAAATTTATTTGCTCGGGATATAGCAATCACCAATCTGAACGATTGGTTCAACGACTTTTAGATTTGTTGAGATGAAAAGGAAATGAGAGAGCTCTACCGATTCGAATCTCACACTCAAAAGCGTTATCTTAGTGATCTAGCGACCGTCACTCCACCGGTCGGACCCTATGATTCTCTACAAACAAGTGAAATTCAATGCAATTGGGACTGATTAATTCTGCGTGGGCTCAAGCGGGACGCGAAACCTCTTGGGGACTTGAGAAAACGAAGCAGATCGGATTCGACTCTGTTGATATCTTCACCGATCCGCTTGATATCGATGTGCGAGAAAGACGTCTCATTAAAGATAAATGTGATGATCTGGAGTTACCGATCCGCTCGATCTGCTGCGTCGCTGAGGGTTTAATTGACTTCAATCCGAGTGTTCAACAGTTTCATATTGACCGCTGCAAGTCGTTTCTGGATTTGGTTTATGAGTACCAGGCTGACAATTTGCTACTTGTTCTGGGAGAATATATCTGGAATCAGGAAGTCATTCCTCCTGAGGATCAATGGCAACTGGCAGTCGAAAGTTGCATGGAGCTTGCTCATTATGCGGGTGAGTTAGGAGTACGAATCGCATTGGAACTCGAACCGTTTCCGCTCTCACTACTGAATAACATCGACAAAATGGTCGATTTTGTCGATGAAGTCGGTCACCGAGCCGTCGGAGCGAATATTGATATCTCACATTTGCATCTTGCAAAAGTTCCTGCCAATGAAATCTCAAAACTCCGTGGCAAGACTTTCCATGTTCACATCTCTGATTGCGATGGAAAGAAGCATGGAGACTTACCCCCTGGGCGAGGCGTTGTCGACTTCGCTCCCTACTTGAAAGAGATCAAGGAACTCGAAATCGATGGGGCAATTTCTATTGAGCTAGAATATTCTCCCGACCCCGACAATATCGAAGAATGGGTTCAAGAGGCATACGAGAAAACCAACGACTTAATGCAGGCAATTGATTTGCGAGGTTGAAAAAATTGTTCGTAGGTCTTCGATGAAAGTATTCGTTGCGATCAGAGATAATGTACCCGTTGACGGATTGGTGAGAAAAGAGACTCTTTTAACCGCGAAATATACGAATCACACGAAAGAAAAAAGGGCAGCCACTAAACAAATCAGGAAACTTTGGAAATGCAAAGACGATCGAAAAATCTTGACGCTCCACACTTTTATGACAAAAGTAAGTAGACAGGATGGACATGATTTACAGGATAAGATGCACTCCATTCTTTTCATCAAATAGAAATTTTTGCCTTCGTTGGAATGATTGACTGACCTGTTATGAATTCTCTTCAGGGACGTAGAGATCGTTCAATTCGAGGGGGGCACCAAATTTATCATGTTCATCATGTCAATCCTGTCTAAGTTTTCAGAATGAGATAGACAGATTCAGGGACTCATGCGGGTCTTTCACGACAGTGTTTTCGTGTCATTTGTGTGTTTCGTGGTTGTCCAATAGTTTCAATACATTCAACAATCAGAGATAATAGACCGTAATCATTCGCGGGCTACAAATAGAACAGTAAAGGTTTCCCATGCAGTCGTATAAAAAAATCCTCGTTGGTGTCGATTTTAATTCACACACCGGCAAACTCCCTGTGCCGACTGAAGTTGCAATTCAAAAAGCGATCTGGCTGGCAAAAATGGTCAGCGGAGAACTTTCGTTCATCACAGTTTTAGATCCGTCCTTAGAAGCAGGTGCGGATGATGCAGATAGCCCACAGTCGATTGTCAACAATCGATTAGGAGAATTGATCAACGATTCGGCACAGAGCGATATGCAGATCAGCTCTAAAATCGTCTACGGAAAAGGCTGGTACGAAATCACGAGAGAAGCAATTCAATCAGATTCGGACTTGGTCATCGTAGGGACGCGAGAGAAAACGACCGCCCAGCGGATGCTCTACGGCAGTACTGCTATGAAGCTGATCCGAAGTTGTCCGTGTGCGGTTTTTATTACACGTCCAGATGTTCAACCATTGGATGTTGAAACGATTGTCGCAGCGGATGACTTTTCCCCAGTTGGTGAGAAAGTTCTTCATGCAGCGGTCTCTACCGGACAACTCATTGATGCCAGACTTGTCGTCGTACATTCCGTAAATTATCCGCTGGAAGGTCCAATGCGAAGAACAGAGGCGTCCCAGGAGGATCTTGACGCATATAAAGCCAAATGCCGCCAAGACGCTGAAGACGAAGTCAACGAACGCTTATCGATGACCGACTTCCGCACTCTACAGCAAGGTACGCAAGTCGTCATTCAAGGTGGTCCAGCTGATTCCGTAGTTGAAGAAGCAGTGAACGAACATCAAGCCGGACTCTTAGTTATGGGGACAATCGCCCGTGGCGGAATCCCAGGCTATTTGATCGGCAATACCGCAGAAAGACTTTTGCCAGCTCTTAACTGTTCGCTGCTGACCTTGAAGCCAGATGACTTCGTCCCACCGATTAAGATTGACTGAAGTTAACAGACAAAGACTGATCAATATGTAAACCACCCAATTGAATCAATTCAGAGTGAAATCTGTCAATCGGTTTTCATTGCTTTCGCAGCGAAGTTTGTCCGACCGTCACAGTTCTTAGCCAAATAGGCTTTGAGGACTTTTCTGGCTTGCATTAGCGATATAAATCCATAGCTGTCAACTAATTCGCCTTTCTCGTTTAGCTCCTTAAGTTGTTCTTTTGCTCCGTCCCCAAAAACGACCCTCCATGAGAGCCCATCGTATGACAGATCTTCCAGATCTGCGAATGTCCTGTTGATAAAATTATTCTTGCCCGCAACCGCAGGGATCTCTTTTCTCAGCAGCACACTCATAGGATCGTGAACACGAATAAAGACAGTGACTGCCGACTTCCCCATTTTGACGTACATCTCAGAGAGAGCATTCCATAACGGCGCAATGACATCCCAGGAGATATTATTCGGCTTTAAATTCTGTTCATAGAGCTGATCAAACGCTCCTCCCAAAACTGTACTTTCGAGTGTTGTGTAACCCTTGTATCTAGCGTATTCGCTGACTCCATAGCCTCCACACCACAATGCCATCTTTCCGTCAGCTGCCACCAATTTCTCTTTCAGTTTCGTGGCAATCCCTTCGTAATGCTTATTGGAGGTCTTTTTCGCGATGTGTGTGTTGTTCGTTTTGTCTTTCGCAATGAATTGCTTCTGAAGTTCCATTCCATTAACAAAGTCGGTCCAAAGGTCGAGAATTTTGTCCTCAGTCCAGCCCGCTTTTCCTGCTAAACGGTTCTTAAAGGCATTCCAGACCGGATGTTGTGTAGGCTCCATTGTTTACCCCTCTTCCCAAAGATAGATGAATCTGAAAATATCTAAAACAACAGACTTCAATAAGAATCGATGCTTGTGAATTCCTACATAAAGAGTAGTTGAATAACGAAACAATTGTTCAATGTCACAGTTTAACGATGAACTGAGCTTGAGTTAACAGAGACACTTTGTCGTCGTCATTTTGTGGGTTGAATGGCTACGATCAACACATTGTCCGCATCGAACCGCCAATTTGATATCCATTAAGATCCGACTTGTGTTTAACCGATTCAATCGAACAAGAATCAGCTCTAAAATGGTAATACTGTAGAATTTCTAACAGCTAAGTACCGCTGCCAACAACACCATTTGCTCCGAATGAGAGAGTTCCTTCGCGACCGGCAACAGTCACAGTAAATGTGTCTGCGAACTCTCCGACCTGTTCAGGAGCGGTAAAGCGAAACGGAATCACATGAACAGTTTTCGCTTCGCCTGCCAGCGGGCGGATTTCAAAGCTTTCGGGGTGTTTCTCGCATTCAATACTTTCAATCACGAAAGGTTTTCTCCCTTTGATGACGACATTGAATGGTTTCACATCTCCGGCAGAAACATTGCCTAAGGCAAATTGACCAGGAACGACCTCAATATCAGGAGCAATTCGTCCGACGACCGGCACTGGAACCTCGGGGGAATTCTGATCGTCGGTGACCAGATAGAGTTTATCCTGGAATGTGCCGATACCGGAATTCCCATCAAGTTGCACAGTCAAACTATATGTAACGCGACCATTACCCCGCTCGGTTTCAACGATCTGTGCCTTGAGAATTTTGGTATCGTTTTTAATTGATTTAATTTGCCAATCTTCCCGACCTGCATAGGCAACCTTGATCGTACGCTCGGCTGCTTGTCCAAAGTCGACGACACCAAAATCTACGTTCCCCGGAGTTAATACAACGTCTGAACGAATATAGACCGTGATTGGCACACGAATCTTTTTAGTAGCCGTCCCTTTCGCTCCATGGAATTCGAGTGTCACGTCGACATTCGAATCTTTGCGGTGCATGAACTTTCGAGTATCCATGACGACATCAATGCGTGCTTTCTCACCGGTCTTCAACATCGTTTTGTCAGGATTGGCAGCTGTACAACCACAAGTGGTGTCGACATCGAGAATGATCACATCTTCTTCATACAGATTTTCAAGGACAATCTGATGTCGAGTATCTGCTCCACGAGCGACGGTCCCGAAATCGACTTTGAGGTCCGAGAACATTTTCTCAGCCCAGTTTAACTCTGCACCTTGTGCTTCAACGACTCCGCTAGTCGTCAAACAGGCGCAAACCATCAACGCAGCAACTATCGATTTAGGAATCACGCCGAACTCTCCATTCTTAGCCGCGAAGTACATAACTCTTCTATCATATTGATGATAATGAATTCATTATCAGGCTGATCTGTTACGAATTAGCCATTTTAGAGCCGAATCCAAGGCAACGTCTACCCTCACTCGTGACTTTCCCTGCGACAAGAACCGACAGAGTCTATTCCCCCACCTTACAACATTAACACAAACACCACATTAATATGAACTTACGGCAATTAAAGAAGCCAAGAAACGCCGTTTCGCAAATCATTATTGCGGTGAGTGCTGTGAGGCAGATCAACACAACGCAGCCTCCTTGGCTGAGAAGCTTCTCATTGGAACACTAATCATCACTAATCAATCTCTTTCATTAGTGCTGATTAGCGGAGATCAGTGTTCCAGATCTCTTTCGGCTGAATCTCTCCGAGTTGAAACTGTTTCCCGCTCAGAATAGAACAGCGGACAGCATATTATCGTTGAGCCAAAACTTTCAAAATGAGAGAGTACGTCTCAAGCATCATTCAGATAACCCAAACGCATCGAGATCAAAATCGCTTGAATACTTTTCGGCAGCGTCTTTCAGCTTTGAGACCACAAAATACTTGTGATTGGCAACTGCCTGTTCGCTGATGTTCAGTAGGTCAGCGACTTCTTTATTGGCGTAGCCTTTTACAAAGAGTAGTTCTGTACACTTCAAGCGTTCGAATTCGTGGCTGCTTTTCCAACCAGAGATCAACTCTTCAAGTGCCTGGGAGATGACTTCTTCTTCGCCGGTTTTTCGCTCGACACTTCTGGCGATACTCGATGCAACGCGCGCTTTGCCGACAGGATCGTAATCTCCTGCGGAACTATTGCCTGCATTCAAGGGAAGCGTCGGGCGACGTCCGTTTTTCCTGAAGAGATCTGTCAACTTATGTGCAGCGATGGCAAACAAGAATGATTGAATCTTTTTTGTTTCGTCGAAGTTTGGCAAAGCCGTTAAGAAACCGAGAAATGTCTCTTGAACGACATCTTCCGCAGCAGCACGATCTCGCAACCGGCTATCAACAAAGGCGATCAAGCGACCTTCGTACAGCCGGATACACTCCTGCCAGGCTTTTTCATCCCCGGCACGAATACGTTTAATTAGTTCACGATCTGTAGCTGAGCTTGTCATAAAATTAGTTAGTAACTTGGAATACGCCCCATGGAAGAATTCAAATAATTCGTAAGTCCAGCGGGGTGCACACAATATGTGTGCAGCTAACGAGTGAACTTACTTCCTTAACCGATTTGCTTTTTCCTTTACTTCAACCTTAACGTGAGAGATCAGCTTTTGGATCACATCTTCTGGAGAAATTCCATCGCTGTCGGCTTGAAATGTTGTCAGAATGCGATGCCTAAGAACTGGAGTCGCCACCGACTTCACATCTTCAGTCGTGACATGAAAGCGACCTTCTAAGATCGCACGCGCTTTCGCACCTAGAATGAGATACTGCCCTGCCCTGGGACCGGCGCCCCACGTCAGATATTTTTTAATGAAGCCAGTCGCACCTTCTTCATTTGGTCGCGTGGCTCTTACAAGATCGCGTGCATAAACAAAAACATGCTCAGCGACGGGAACTTTTCTTACGACCTCTTGAAGTGCCAGAATTTGTGGACCTGTCAAAGCTGGTTTCAATTCAGGGTTGTGGCTGCCGGTTGTCTGTTTGAGGATGCGTAATTCCTCCGCAGCACTTGGGTAATCGACCAGCACATTAAACATAAAACGGTCAAGTTGTGCTTCGGGAAGAGGATAAGTTCCTTCCTGCTCAATCGGATTCTGAGTTGCTAAAACGAAGAATGGAGACGGCAATCGATAAGTGCTTGAGCCGACAGTGACATGCCGTTCTTGCATCGCTTCCAGTAAAGCAGCTTGCGTTTTCGGCGGAGTCCGGTTGATTTCGTCTGCTAATAAGATGTGAGTGAAGATCGGTCCCTGCATAAATTGGAAACTGCGGTGACCAGTTTCAGGGTCGTCTTGCAAGACATCAGTTCCAGTGATGTCCGAAGGCATTAAGTCTGGTGTGAACTGAATCCGACGGAACGAGAGTTGCAAGATACGGGCAACAGTACTGACGAGTAGCGTTTTCGCTAATCCTGGAACACCGACCAGCAGACAATGTCCGCGGCTGAAGAGTGCAATCAACAACTGGTCGACTACATCTTCTTGACCGATGATCACCTTGCCGATTTCTTCACGCATCCGCGAGTAGGCAGTCGCAAGCCCACGGATCGCTTGCGCTTCCATCTCGCTGGTCTCACTTTCACCAAGTCCTTCAAGCAGACCTGCATCATCACTTTGTCGATTCATTCCAGACTCAGTTCATATCGGTTGAGTTCACTTCATCAATACATCAGTTTACTGGATGATAACAATCCAACAACAGAGTCAGCTTTTTAGGAATGCACGACGTGTCTACACTATCTGACTTGATCGTGCAGAGAATCGTAACACGAGAAGAGTCATGAATTTCGAAAGCAAACAGAATGTCAAATAAAAATGGTTTTCAATGCAGTCGCTGCGAGCAATACCATGACGAACTGCCGCTCGCTTATGGACCTGAAGCACCGGCAATCTACTTTTCGATTCCAGCGGAAGAAGTCTCAGAGAGAACAATGCTCTCGCCTGACCTCTGCGTTATCGATCAGGAGCATTTTTTCCTTTGTGGAAACCTGGAGCTGCCGATCATTGATTCGGATCAACTTTTTTCATGGGATGTTTGGGTCTCAGTCAGCAAAGAGAACTTCAAGAAGACACTCGATCAATGGGAGAATCCCGAACGAGATCAGCAGCCACCGATGTTCGGCTTGATCGCAACAACTTTACCGACTTATCCAGACAGCCAGAACCTGAAGGCGAACATCCACCCCCGAGCAGTCGGTCGAAAACCTTTCATAGAACTCGAACCGACTGACCATCCCTTAGCTGTCGAACAAAGAGAGGGAATCCCGTTAACACGCGTTCAGGAGATTGCGGAATTGATTCTGCATGGTGGTGATTGAATTACACGACCTGAATTCACGGGCATTACTTAACCAGTTCGGTTGAAAATCTATCTAATTCTAAGCCAAAAATGAACAGAAGAACGCGGAGGGAGC
>JABJMI010000684.1 GCA_018659505.1 Planctomicrobium sp. | reverse complement strand
ATCGTGAACTTGTTAAGCTGTTGAACGAGCGTCTTAAATTAACCGTTGGCGAACTCGAACAGCTGACAGATCGGCGAGACATCTGGTTCGACCCACAACTTGAGAAAGAACTGTGGGAACAACTTGAAGGCTTTAACAAAGGACCGATCAGTAAAGACGTTCTCAAAAGTGTCTTCCGCGAAATTCTTAGCTCAGCCCGTGAACTCGTCAAAGAAGTTCGTGTTGCTTATCTCGGACCACAATTCAGCTTCACACATTTAGCTGCCCTTGAGAAGTTTGGGAAGACTGCTGATCTCATCCCGGTCAACTCAATCGCAGCCGTCTTTGAAGAAGTCAACAAAGGACATGCCGAGTATGGCGTTGTCCCAATTGAGAACAGCACCGATGGCCGCATCGTCGACACGCTCGACATGTTCACACGTTTGCCATTAAGAATTTGTGGTGAAGTGCAGATCGCTGTCCATCACAATCTGCTTTCGCGCTCATCACGAAGTGAGATCACCGAGATTTACAGCAAACCGCAGGCTTTGTCACAATGTCGTGACTGGCTCTCGAGGAACATGCCTCACGCTAAACTTTACGATGTGACAAGTACCTCAACCGCAGCGGCACTCGCTCAAAGTAAACCTGGTGCGGGAGCAATTGCTAGTCGGCAGGCAGCGGTCCAGTACGGTCTGGACATCGTCGCTGAGTCAATCGAAGACAATGCTTACAATGTCACCCGCTTCGCAATCATTGGCGATCAAGATACAAAGCCAACCAAGAAGGACCGCACTGCGTTACTTCTCCAGATCCCGCACAGTCCGGGTTCTTTGACTGATGCACTGAATGCCTTCAAGCTCAACAAGATTAACCTCACCTGGATTGAATCATTCCCATTGAGAGGACCGGAAACGGGATACCTCTTCTTCCTCGACTTCGAAGGTCACTCGAAAGACGCGAAGATCAAGAAAGCTTTGACACTTCTTGAGAAGAAAGCGGTACGTTTGGAAGTCTTGGGTTCTTATCCTCGCAGCGATGTGGCTGAGTAAGTTGGATTAGTTCACAAGAAATAGGTGCGTGAATTACTGATTGAGAATCATATGGCGAGCGGGGAGCGTCAGTTCCTGTGTTACCAGTCATAGACAGAGGACTGACGTGGGCTGTTGAAAATTTCACGAGGTCACACAAAGAGCATCACTTCAGTTGAGTCCCGATTGGCGACCATTTGGAGTATTGAAAAGTGTAAATTGACAATTGCAAAATCTTGCGGGAATTGACGTCATTTTTCACTTTACAATTTAATTTTTTCAATGCCTTCTATTGACTCGGTCTTGATGTAATAGCCAACTTCAATCAATCCTTTCCAGTTCTCTCACTCGCGTTGATTTTAATCAGACTAGGACTGACGTTCCCCGCTCGCCATTCCACTCCAATTTGCAACCGAACGCACCCATTGATCAGGTTCTCGTCTGCATTTTTGTCGAATCTGCTCCACCACGTTTTCGCTTTAAGAGTCTCGCCCCTATACTTCCTACGCAGTGTACGTTTGCACTGTGCTTTGATGGATAGGATGAATTGGGAACGGAATGGCTGCTGCTGATATTGAGATTCGTGGGGCACGAGAACACAACCTGCGGAATGTTTCGCTGACGCTGCCTCGGAATCAACTCGTCTGTATGACAGGTGTCTCCGGATCAGGTAAGAGTTCGCTGGCGTTTGATACTCTTTACGCAGAAGGTCAGCGAAGGTACGTCGAATCTCTCTCAACTTATGCCCGGCAATTTCTCGGTCAAATGCCGAAACCGGATGTCGATTCGATTACCGGTCTGGCTCCATCGATTTCGATTCAACAGAAGGTGACTTCGCGTAATCCTCGTAGTACCGTGGGGACGATTACTGAGATCTATGATTACTTGCGTGTCCTTTATGCACGTGTTGGACAAGGTCACTGTGTTGAATGTAGTCAGCCGATCACCGCTCAAACGACTGATCAGATACTGGAGAGCATCCTCACTCTCCCGGAAGGGACGAAGTTTCTGGTTCTCTCACCCATTGTGCAGCAACAGAAAGGAGAGTTTCGCGACCTGTTTACAGACCTCTTAAAGCAAGGATTCTTGCGAGCCAGAGTGGATGGAGAAGTTTTCAATCTTTCCGACGATCTCGGTTTGAAGAAACATTTCAAACATACCATCGAAGTTGTGATCGATCGCTTGATCGCTGGCAAAGGTCAGCGAACTCGACTCGCTGAGGCGATTGAATCGGCCATTTCTCTGAGCAAAGGGATGTTGATTGTTGCAACATCTGGAGATGAGCCGACTGAGAAATTGTATTCAGCAAAGTATGCCTGTCCCGATTGTGGAATCAGTTACGAACCGCCCTCTCCGCAATTGTTTAGTTTCAACAGTCCTTTAGGAATGTGTACAGCGTGTACCGGATTGGGGATGCGGCATGATTTCGTGCTCGACAAATTGCTATCCAATCCGAGTAAACCACTCTTTAAAGGGGCACTCGATCTCGTAAAGTCGTTCGGGAAAATCGGTCGCTGGCGAAGACACATCTTCAAAGGTGTTGCAGAAGCAATCGAACAAGATTGCGAAATGGCTGCTGGTTCGTTCCTGAAAACGAAATGGGAAGATGTTCCGAAAAATGCTCAGCAGTTCTTCTTGTACGGCATGGGCAAGCGGCACATTACCTATTCGTGGCGACACTCTGGCGGAACGTGGAAACATGGGGGTACGTGGAATGGTTACATCCCCGATCTTATCGATGAATTTCATAAAGCGAAGAACCCGATGCGACGTCGGCAGCTTGAGAAATACATGGAGATCGTCCCCTGCAAATCGTGTGAAGGTGAACGTCTCAATCCACAGGCTCGGAATGTCTTAATTCAATCGAACTCAGTCAAGAAGTCCAAGATTGAAGCGAGCCGATCACTGCCACAGGTTTGCGCATTATCGGTCGACAATGTCTGTCAATTCTTTGAAGAACTTGAACTCGATTCGATGGGAGCTTTGATTGCTGATGAGGCACTTAAGGAAATCCGAGGTCGATTGAGTTTTCTCCAAAAGTGCGGACTAGGATATCTCTCATTAGAACGAACCGCACCGACATTGTCGGGTGGTGAATCGCAGCGAATTCGCCTCGCTGGTCAGATTGGTTCCGGTTTGGTCGGGGTGCTTTATATTCTTGATGAGCCTTCAATCGGGCTGCACTCGCGTGATAACGATATGTTACTCGACAGTCTGCTGGGTTTACGCGATCAGGGTAATACAGTTGTCGTCGTCGAGCATGATGAAGAGACAATGCGTGCAGCAGATCACATCATCGACTTCGGTCCCGGTCCCGGAGTGCGTGGTGGAGAAATTGTTGCTCGTGGTAGCGTCGACGAGATTATGAAGAATAAAGAGAGCGTCACCGGGGCGTATCTCTCTGGACGTTCCGAAATTGCGGTTCCCAAGGAACGCCGGCAACCGACGAAGAAAGCACTTAAAATTGTCGGAGCGACGCACAACAATCTTAAAAATGTTGACGTTGAGATCCCAATTGGAATGTTTGTGGCGGTCACGGGTGTGAGCGGTTCTGGGAAATCATCTCTCTGCAATGACATTCTCTGGCAGGTACTCAACAAGGAATTGAATAAAGGGAAAGGCAATCCCGGCAGCCATAAGCGAATCAACGGGCTGCAACATCGTGATAAAGCGATTTATATTGATCAGTCTCCCATCGGCAGAACACCACGTTCCAATCCAGCGACATACGTCAAACTGCTCGATCACATTCGTGATCTCTATACGCAGTTGCCGCAGTCGAAGTT
>JABJMI010000918.1 GCA_018659505.1 Planctomicrobium sp. | reverse complement strand
TCGCTTTAAGAATATTGTTTTGCTGTATTGCGTTCGCAGAATCTTGCACTTGCCGAACGATTTCAAACTCAGTGAACAAGTCACCTAACATTCTCCAATGCTCATCATTGGACTGTTTTAATTGCTGGAGCAATTTTTGCGAACGAGTTGAGAATTGCTGATGCAAGTTGGCGGCATCTTCAAGACTGTTTAGCTGCTTCGATGATAACTCTTGAACAGACTTTGAAATCGTTTCTCGTGCAATCTCAGGGAGTAGTTCAGAGATTTTATGGATATCAGTCAGCAGCAAATCCCATTGCAACTGAATGTCCGCTGTATCAATCCATTGACCAAGTTGTTTCATCAATTCTACCGATGACTGAATCGCTTTTTCTTGTTCGATAATTGCCTGTCGAAGTTTGGCGCTGACCTGTGCCTTCAGTTGTTCGTTTAGAGAAGTTGTCTTGATCGGACTGATCAATTGTTGAATTGATTGGATCGACGCCACGCTTTTCTTTTGAGGAGGGAGAATCTGTAGTTGAACCGAATTCTGAATCAGTTGCAGAGCAGAATCGTATGCGGAATTCTCGATTTGATTGATAAGGATTTCTGCCTGCAAGTCTCGGATTTGAACTTGAAGATCCGATTCTCCAAGTCTCTGAAGCAATAGGCTTTGCCTGGCTTCTAGTCGGTTCATCGCATCATGGAGATCTCTCGGATTGAAGTTTTGTTGAACGGAATCGAGTAATTCTGTTGATGAATTTTTCAATTCCTGTTGCTGTCTGAACCCGCTTGAAATCTCTCTGGCGAGTTGTTGAATTCCTATGTTGATTTCTGATGCTTTAGTTTGACTTGAAACGACATTGACACGAACGGCCTGGCTTGTCGCCAGAGAAGCATCGGGATTAAAATCACTCGCCTCTGCAAAGATATTGATAGTTTCCCCCACTTGAGACTGCGTGAGTTCAATCGTCAGTTTTCCGTTAATAGTCGCTTCTTGTTGACTGCTAAGATCTTCTGCCAGAAGTGAGGATTCATTCGCTGCAGCCACGACAATTCGAAATGACTTCAACCTGTGATCGTCATTGGCAATTGCCTGAATGGGAATCACTGCAGTCGGTGTAACGTTGCGCTCCCGAACTGGCTGTAAAAGGGTGACGAGTGGTGGTTGATCGAGGACAGGTTCGATCTGTAGACGTTTGACTCTGATCCAGTCCTTCGCTGCGTTCTCAATTGAAGTTTTGACTAAGACTTCGTACTGGAGTCGATCATCGGACTCCGCTGGAGTTTGCAGAGGAAATTCAAATCGGTCCGTTCTGCCTGACTGTTCATAGAGGACGTTTCCAGCTTGGTCCTGAACTTGAAATTCGACCACGGTTCGATTGAGTTGAAGGGCAAAAGTGAGTGCAGTCCCGGCGGGGACTTGCAGTTGTCCCGCCCAATTTTCAATGGAACTGGTATTCTGTCCCAGGTACTCGGGGGGTGAGATTTTGCAAGCGATTGAGATGACCGAAGGCTTCAACTCTTGTAAGAGATGCGTCCAGGGCATGGATCTGTCATCACCTCCGATGACTCGAAACTGAAGTTCCTCCGCTGGAGTGGGGACGAGTCGAAACTCGAAGAGAGTACTCGTGTTAATTCCGTCGAGTTTTTTTTGTACTCCTTGAAGTTGAATTTGTTTGACCGCCTGAGTCCCATTTCGAATTTCAAGAAGAACCTCTTTGGGCGGGTCTCCATTTTGATCGATGGCATAGAATTGAGTACTTTCTCGACCGACTTGAGAAACCACACTTCCAGGAGAAACTTTGTTGAAAGAAGAGTCGTACAGTTCCAGATTCGTGAAACGAGGCCATTTCTGTTCGCTGCGGGGGTTAGAAATTCTATTCATCGCGATCAAAGATGAATTGGGAGTGATCACGGCTACGATAGTGGCAACCACAATTACTGCCAAACATTTCACAGTAAAAAGAGCAGAGCGTAACCTGAGAGGAGATTCGAGTTCCGTCTCTAAAATATTTTTGGAAAGCATTCCTGTGTCGAATCCAGCACCGTCATTTCGAGCGAGATTCCCTTCAAGATCAAGCACGGCAGCGAGTTCTCCAGTTTCAGTTCCTAAAGAATTTTCCACCGCAAAAGCGATGTCGACGATCCCAATCTTGCGAAAGAAGATTGGCACGATCCAGAAACCGAAGACTGCCAAAACAGACATCCAAAATGCCATCGAAAGCAAATACCTGAACAGGTTTAACTCGGGGCGAAGTTGAAAATCGATCACGACCAGCAGAATCGAAACTAGGAATACCAGAAGCATTGAATTCAAGACTACCTGAAGACGAAGACGCCATTTGAGTCTTCGTTGAAGAGATTCAAGTTCTTCTCGCAATTGAGTCATCGCGTTCGGTTTTTACAATATTCAGAGAAGTGATTTCGTTGAGAAAAAATCAAAGGACAAGTTAAGAAAATACTAGCACGACGCGCGAGCAAGTGAGTTCTTTAGTCCACTCGCTCGCGCGTCGTGCTTGCATATAGTAAAACTTCTCTAGCCGCTCACCTGAGTAAACGAAGCCAGTAAGGGGGAAATTCCAAATAGTCTAATCGAGTCCAGTACGCCTTCGAACGATCCACTCTACTGCGAAGACTCCTAATAATAGAAGAATCATTTCCCATCGATTCCAGATTGGAATGATAAGGGTTTTCGAGTTCGTCGTGTACTGCGTTTCTGGTAGTTCACTCTGTAGCTGATTAAGTTCCCAAGGGAAATAAAACTGCCCTTGATTTTTCTCGGATAATTTTTGCAAGAACGTCTTCTGGAACGGGTGATACTCTTCTTCAGAATTCGTTTCGACTACCTCGAATTGAGACCGCACTGAATTCAATTTTTCATCGTTTGAAAGTAGTGATAAAGTGTAGCTTCCCGGCTGCAAAGAAGTCATCATTCCGGAAAATGTCGTCGAGTCGGAATTCGATCGGTGAAGAGTCAGTTCTCCACCAGTCTGACCGTTGAGGTCCCAAATTACAGGGATTGCGTCTTGAAGCTGCAACTGCTCTAGTCGATCAATCAGTATGATTTCAGCAGAATCAGATGAGTGGTATTGGTTTCGATTCGAAGTCAGTTCCAGTGGTGGAAGTTCTTCAATGAGTTTTTGTCGACAAAGATTCCGGATCGTTTGTGCCCAATATTTCCGGAAGAATTCTCCATTCGCAACCACTCTCCATCTCCAAAGATCATCGACAAGATGTTGCGTGACAAGTCCTGAACCATACCTCATCGATAACACAAGTGGCAGCGGTTTGAATGATGAGTCTCCTCTTTTCCCTTCAAGTAACGTGAGTGCCGAAGGTTTGGAGGAGAGATCATATTCCAAAGCGTAGAGTTCTGGCATCGCAGCTTGGTCGTATTCTTCGGAAAGGACCGGGAAGAGATGCTGTGCTTCTCCTTCTGGAGTTGGCTTGACGTTGACTTGCCTGCGTTGAATTCCTTCAGGCAGACGCGTGAGTGTCGGATGTAGTTCGCTGATGTGTGAGGTTAAATCGAGACTTTCAAATGATCGTCTCCCTGAGAGAAGTAAAAGTCCACCGTTGTTCTCCACAAAATCTTCGAGGATTAAGTCGTAATTCTGAGGAAGCAAATTGAAATCGATGTCTCCCAGAATGACAGCGTCATAGTTCTCTAAAGACTCTGGTAATTGTGATAGAGCAGTTCGATCTTCAACGGCATAAGCAGGGTCACCGGCGAACAAAAAAGTTTCGATGGAAAGATTTCGGTCTCTTTCCATGGCAGTTTTTAAGTGTCGAAATTCCCAACGAGGTTCGTGCTCGATGAACAACACGTTGAGTTTTGCGTTTCGTCCCCAAATGTGTATTAATTGAGTATTATTCTGTAGTTCATTCTCTCCAATCGCGGACATGATTTCGATCTGGAATTCATTTCGCCCTGCGCCCAAGTGAGGAATCAATAGCGTCGCCTCAGCCTTTTGGTCTCGCGTGATCTTCGCGAGAGTGACTGAATTCACAACCTCTTTAGTTAGGCTGTTCTTGGCGACCAATTGAACCGAATTCGTAATCGTTTCATTCGTCGAGATTGAGACTGACACTGCGTGTTCGTCGCCCGTGAAACCAACTGGTTCAAACTCAATATCTTCAAGAACAATGTCAATTGAATTTGCAGGAGCACCGAACCCAACAGTGAAAACAGGAAGACGCAATCGTTGAAATTTCTTCTCGATTTGAGATGTTGCAGACGCCATGTGCGTTGTTGCTCGCCCATCTGAAAATAGAACGATCGCTGCGGGAGTTTGATCACGCACTTTTTGTACGAGTTCATCGAGAGAAGTTTGGAAGTCGGTCGAAATTCCATTTGCCTGGATCTTGGAGACCCATTGAGGAATTGAAACATCTCCCGTCGGAATGAGTTCCGACTCATGCAAATTGCTATCAAATGTGTAGGGGGTGATTTCGTAAGTTTGTTGGAGGTCGCGGTACCAATCGGACTGAGATTGACTGAAAAATTGTTTGAGGATGTCAATTCGCGACTCTGAGGTTTGCGTGACTCCGCTACGTTTTAAGCGATTCAAGTCAGCAGCAACATAATGATCCGTCAGCGACATGCTCGCAGAAGAGTCGATCAGGAAGACCAGTCCGGGTTTTCCAAAAATGACGGTTTTCAACTGAACCTGCAGGATCACTAACGCCAACATGAAAAGAATCGAACATCGCAGCGTCAGCAACAGAACAAACAGCTTCCTTGATTGTCGGCGAAGATTCACTCTTAGCAACCAGATAGCCAGAGCCAAAACGAAGAACATCGACAGCAAGACTGGCATTGTTTGCCAATTCCAGGCTGCCTCAAAACGCCAATGACGCTGTAGGTTTGAGCTTTCGTCAGAAACAGAAAGCCCTAAGTACCAAGTCAGAATGTCATCGAAAAACTGTCTCACAATGCGAGTTTACATTACGATTAGTACATCATGCCAGCAGGAAGACTATGGCAAGCTTTATCCGCTGCAAATTTGGAAACATCCAAAGTGATATTATGAGGAGAGATGTAGGCAGAGTGGAGTTTGACGATCCACGTGAACGGTGGGTTACTTAATAACTCGTGAATCAAATCAACGGTCCCTCATCGGAAACACCGAGAACTTCATCCACCTTTTCATCAACGGATTGCTTCACCCACCTTACGGAACTATGCAGCAGAAGAATCAAAATGAAAAACATGAACGCATTTCAAAACCATCTGTAATGCGATCCGATCAAGAAAATGTCTATGAAGATCACACCAAACCATACCGGGAATTTATCTATTGCAGCTCCTTTGGGTGTGAGGAAAAGCTCAACAACGCTATCCATGATTTTCAGTCTGCCCAAAAAATCATAAATTCCAGCGAGATGGATTCCGATTAAAAACCCGACCTCTCTACTGAATCCATAAGACCACGCTGCCGTTGCAGCCATGACTGCAATTCCGATTGCAAAAACAATATGCGGTCCATCGTCATCCATTCTTCTGCTCCCTGTAAGAGTTGATTAAGTTTTGCAGGGTGGGTGAAGTTCGACGATTCACGTGGACTGTGGGCAATCTGTCGCTGAAGCCGAACCGATAAAACGGCCCACTCCGACAGTTTGTCCACTGCCACCCTTTGCTACTATGGATCTACCTCGCTCCAAACATGAAATGCATAACAAATTCCACGACCAAGCGACATCGAGTGGGTGGATTTCGTCGAACCATGTGAAAGGTACGCTACTCAATGAGTCGTGAATCAAATCAACGGTTCCTCATCGGGAACACCGAGAACCTAACTCGCTATTCTACGGAACTGGTTTGCCAGATTGACTTAGGGCAGTTCCTTAAGGAATCAGAAAGATCAACCCGGTATAAACACCAGCAGCGGTTGTTGCGGCGGTTTTATTGTAGGGGATGCGATACCGTAGAAACGGTGCACAGTCCCCTGGGCGGTAGTAACCCAGAGCGTATTGTTCACAATCAACTGGGTTGAGCGCCATCTGGTACGGCAGACCAATCACTTGCAAACCAAACTTTGAGATCGAAACAAAAGGTTGCAGCGGATAAGTATGTCCGTAGCGTTCTAATGAGACATCTTCGAAGTAGAGTGGATCGTGTGTTAAGTTGGACGCCATCCAATGATAGTAGGTCGGTGCATTATGTGCTTCCAGCGAACCATTTGCAGGCAGCGGCAGATACTTTGGACCTTCAGCGTTGATCGGTTTGATCATCTGACTCGTGTTCTTACGGTTTTTGACCGGCACATAATCATGGTACGGTTCGATATCAGAAATGCTGCGCAACAATGGTAACTCTGGTGTCTTGCTCGGAGCAGGCGGGATTTGAGTAAGCATCGCCACTCTTTGAGGTTCTCTCGGTGCCTGGAATTTCCGTTTGGAATTGTCGCTGACAATCGGATCCTGCGTAGGCTCGATCTCCACGGGTTCTGGTACTTGGGCAACTGGAGTCGGAAATGGTTTCGCAGGCGAAACGACTTTTGTCGTCGTTTGAGCACTATTGATATTCTTCGTCGTCGTTGTCCCACGATTTGGGAATGGTTCGAACAGAGAAAAAGATGTGTCGAATTCAAAATCGTGTTTAAGCACTTCTGGTTGTTCGAGATTCTCAACCGACGGTGCTGGAGTAGATTGCGAGCTTTCCTGCGAAGGGGTCTGCTCAGTCGTGACTTCTTTTACAGAGCTTGATTGATCTAATTGAGATTTGTCAACGGGCAACCATTCAGTAGTCGCTTCGCGCCAACGAACATCCGCAGAGCGATTTTGTAGTCGCTCCAACGGAGTCTCTTGCGCAGAAATATCTGTGCAGAAAGTCCCGCAAAAAGTGGCGGCAACCAGCGCAGACGGCAACATTGCTTTTGGAGCAATGCTTAGCGTCCATCGATGTTGTTGCAATTGATTAGTGATCGCCTGAACTATGTTCAGTCGTATAGTTTGGCGCTTCTTGCGTGATGGCAATGTCATGCGGATGGTTCTCCCTTACCGTTGCCGCCGACACTCGCAGGAATTGAGATTTCGTCCGAAGATCATCGATCGATCGAACGCCGAGATATCCCATCCCGGCACGTAACCCCCCTACGAGCTGGTACAATAGGCTGTTGAGAGGACCTTTGTATGGAACACGTCCCTCAACGCCTTCTGGTACTAATTTCGGCGTTCCGCGTCCTTCATCTTCAGTCAGGCTTTGCCGATAACGCTCACTACTCCCTTTTACCATCGCTCCGAGCGATCCCATGCCGCGATATCTCTTGAATCGGCGACCTTGATAAAGAATCGTTTCACCGGGACTTTCGTCCATGCCAGCCAACAAGCCGCCCAGCATCACTGTAAACCCTCCGGCAGCTAGGGCTTTCGTCATATCTCCGCTGTAGCGAATGCCTCCATCGGCAATAATAGGCACATCAGTGCCAGCAACCGCTTTCGCTGCAGCAGCGACGGCTGTTAATTGAGGTACTCCGACTCCGGAAATAATTCGAGTTGTACAAATCGAACCGGGACCAATTCCAACCTTGATTCCATCGGCACCCGCATCGAGCAACGCTTTCGCTCCGTCATAGGTAGCGATATTGCCAGCGATGACATCAATATCCCAGCGTGATTTGATCGTTTTGACAGTATCTATCACATTCTTAGAGTGTCCATGGGCGCTGTCGACAACGAGGACATCAACTCCCGATTTGATGAGCTGCTCCGCCCGATCAACATCATGAACTCCGACCGCTGCACCGACTCGCAGGCGGCCGCGATAATCTTTATTCGCTCGCGGATAACGTAAATTCTTATCGATATCTTTGATCGTGATCAGCCCTTTGAGAAGAAAGTTGTCATCGACTAACAGGAGTTTCTCGACCTTGTTCTCGCGAAGAATACGTTCCGCACTCTTTAAGTCGGTATCTTCTCGAGCAGTGACCAGATTCTCTTTCGTCATGATTTCGGAAACCGGAGTCTCTCCCGACTCAAGAAAGCGAAGATCGCGACGAGTCAAGATCCCCAAGAGTTTCCCCGATGGTTCAGTGATTGGAACACCACCGATATTTCGAGAGTCCATCATTTCGATTGCTTCAGCCACTCTTGTATGAGCCGGCAAAGTGACGGGATCAACGATGACTCCATGTTCGCTGCGCTTGACTGCGTCGACTTCGAGAGACTGCTGCTCAATGGATAAATTCTTGTGGATGATGCCGATTCCACCTTCTTGTGCCATGGCAATCGCCATGTCACATTCGGTGACAGTATCCATCGGACTGGAAACAATCGGGATATTGACGTCGATGTTTCTGGTCAGTTTCGAAGAAACATTAACTTCGCCGGGCATTAGTTCGCTGTAAGCCGGGACGAGTAACACATCATCAAATGTGACGCCAGTTTCAAGAATGCGATCTTTCAATTTCAACCTCTTGCGGTAGTAAAATATTCTGTGTTGATAACTTTGGTTGTTTTACTGTAGTTGCTGCTTCGTACGCTTCACTTGGACAGGGAGCTTACGCTCCCCCGCTCGCCTAGGAGATTGTCTTAGTTATTCGTTTGCGTCAACTGATTCCAACTTGTTTTGAAACTGAGTCGCTAACGCAACGAGCTTCGTGATGTCGAGTTGTTCTGCCCGGAGGTTATGCTCGATTTGCATCTCTGCTAAGACTTCGTCGACCTGCGGTTTCGTTAATTGTTTTCGGAACATTCCCACAAGGACGCTGCGAATGAACTTCCTACGAAAACCGAAGATCTGCCGTACAAAGGTGTGGAAGAAAGCTCGATCCTGAATCTTGGATCGCGATTCTTCATTCGGGGTCAACAGCATGATCGCCGAATCTACCTTAGGACGCGGCCAGAAGACGGTTGGTCCCAGCTGTTTGATCATGGTGACATCGCACTGCGATTGCAGCCAGACCGAGAGTGATCCGTAATGTGATTGACTTTGTTGTGCCTGCATTCGCAAACCGAGTTCATATTGAATCGTGACGACCATTCTGATCCACGGTAAATCGGTCGCGACCAAGTTAGAGATTACCGGAGTCGCGATGCTGTATGGCAGGTTTGCAATCAGTTTCAATCTGCGATCCGGTGAGACCGCCAGTTGTTTTTTGACTTCATCAATGACATCAGGGGCGAAATTGTTTTTGTTCTTCAAAGCATCTTTGAGCAGCAAAGTGACGTTGTCGAACGGTTCAGTTGCCTCAGCTGCCAGCGAGTGCATATCCCGATCCACCTCGACCGAAATAACATGCCCAGCTTGCTGCGCCATGAAGGTGGTCATGCCGCCGGTCCCGGCACCGATCTCCAATACGACATCGTTCTCAGTCAGCTGTGCGTTGCGGACAACATATTCGACGATGTTGAGGTCGATGAGGAAATTTTGTCCGAGATGATTCCTGGGATGGAATCCATGCTCGCGGAATTTCTTCATTAAGTGTGTTTGTGTTTGTCTTTCGTAATCAGGCATTGGTGCTTACCTCGCCGCTTTGTACTTCATTTTTTTGCGGAATGATTCCTCCGAGCATTTTCTCCATGTATTTCCCGATGATGTCGGTCTCAATATTGACGATGTCGCCCACTGATCGTTGCCCAAGTGTGGTGACTTGCAGCGTGTGGGGAATCAGTGCCACGCTGAATCGAGTCTCTTCAACATTCACAAGTGTGAGAGAGATTCCGTCGACCGTGATGGAACCTTTAGGGACCATTTGACGAGTTAGAGAAGGTGACACGGCGAACCACATATTCGTCCATTCCCCTTCTTGCTCGATAGCGTCGACTGTTCCGGTTCCATCGACGTGACCTTGTACGAAGTGACCTCCTAAGCGATCAGTCGGACGTAATGAACGCTCAATATTGACAGTCGATCCTTGCTTGGATGTCCCTAAGTTTGTTTTCGAGAGAGTTTCGGTCCCTGCTTGGAAAACCCACTTCCGATCTTGGATACGAATCACCGTCAGGCAGCAACCATTAATCGCGACACTCGCCCCAATTTCGGTTGTTTCGATATCGTTGAGATCAGCACTCGGTGAAATCGAAATATCCACACCGGGACCGTTCTCCTCAATCGAGGTGACAACTGCCAAACTTTCAACTAATCCTGTAAACATTTCTATTGTGTGCCACTGTCTCGCAATCATGATGATATAAAAATTCAGCCCGAAGCTTATTCCGCTGTTAGCGAAATGGGCTTCGGGCTGAATTTGGGCAATATGAACCGTTCCATTGAACAATTATGACAAGCTGTTGTTAAATTGTCCAATCAGTCAATTTTGAATTGAGGATGATTTATGATGAATCGAGTGCAACCGCAATCTATCCTAGAAGGTATTGATATCAATAAACCCTCACGATTCAATGAGAGACAGGATACTCACTACACTGTGCAAGGTAAGGTGATGTTTGAGATGTCGTCCACTTCGTGACATCTGGGCAGAACGCCGCATTGAATACTTTACGGAATACCTCCCTCCTCAACTGACCGTCCTCACCGAAAAGGTAACGCACCTTGATGTCTCGGAATTCATTACTGAATGCTCCCATGGGCTTCGCTCTGCTTTTCTTTTGCGGAGCATCGCAGCACGTCATCCATGCAGATGATTCAGAGTACATGAGTCGCCCATTGGCAGTTGTTGCTTCCGCCGGGCTGGAACGGTTTGAAGAAGACGTCGTTCGACTCGCGACAGTCAGCGAGCATGAAGACTTACTCAACATCTACCAGAAACTCAAAAACAACATCAATAAGCTGCCCGGTGTAGACAAAACGCGCCCCTTCGGTGCTGCAATCGTTCTACGCCGCGATATATTGGATTCTCCCGCTGGGATTGCTTTTCTTCCTGTGACAGATGGGACATCGCTTGTGAAATCTCTCCAGCAGAAACTCCCAGTCATCACGGACGTTTCAGACGGTCGCTGGAAGGTAAAATTGCCGAAATTGCAACTACATATTCACCTACAAGACGACTATCTGTTGATTTCACAAAACGAGGAACTCCTGTCTCTGGTAACCGAAGACTTTCTGGCTGAGATACAGGTTCAGACGAAGTTGAATGATCTTTATGCTCGTGTCGATTTCCTCGGACTCTCTGAGCCGGTACGTTCTTCCTTTGTGCGGAAAATTAACAACGACATGAAAAAGGAAGAGATCCGCAAGCCAGAAGAATCAGACGATGAGTTCCGTTTGCGAAGTCAACTTATCGAACTTATCAAAGCCACTTTCTTACATGTTGTGAGCGATTCACAATCCTTGACAGCGGGGATCCAGATCGAATCAGAGGTCGCAGTCAATTTACATTGGAAAGCAAAGACTGATTCGGTATTGGCGACCCAACTCAATCACCTTGAGCTTGATCCGTCAAAGGTTTCGCTTCAAACGAATGGGGATGCCCCATTTCAAGCTCAACTGGGAGTGAAAATCCCTCAAGAATTGCAAGCTTTTCTACTGGAAGCATTCCATCTTGCCCGCAAGCAAATTAAAGACGAAATCGGTCCTCAACTGGCTGAAATGGATCGTGGTCCCCTGAAAGGTGCCTTCGACGCACTTGAGAAAACAGTACAGCGAGGAGATTTGATCGCGACCATCGCCTTCAATGAATCCAATCAGAACAACATGATCCTCTTGGCAGGGTTAAACATCATGGAATCCGACTTAGTTAAGAATTTTCTGGAAACGATCTTACCTTATGTTCGCGACTCGGAAGACATTCAGGAAGTGGAATTGAACTTTCATCAATCAAAGGGACTGAGTTTACATCGGTTACAAGGACGGAACCAACGTGAAGAGGACCGGCGGTTGTATGGTGATTCTGCGTCACTCTTTGTTGGAGTCAGCTCTGACAGGTTTTGGATCGCTCTCGGTGACAAGCAAACGCCAGACTTGTTGGAAGAACGAGTTCAACGAAAAGGTTCACCTAATGCTGGTCAAATTCTCGCAATTGAATTTTCTCTCGATCCCTGGCTAGTTCTTGCGGAGAAGCACCAGCATGATCTTAAGAAAATTAAAATGGTTCGTCAGGCAATTCCGAATGCAGAAGACGATCGAATCACCTTCGAATTAAAGGCTGTTCCCGACGGCCTCTCTGCGAGTTTGAACGCTCAAGCAGGTTACTTCAAGCTCTTTGGGATTGCCCTCAAAGAAGACCAGAAGAAAAATAAACAGCGAAGCAAATCTGAGTAATTGATTTCAGTATTCTTCCGAAATCTCAAGCC
Source organism: Planctomicrobium sp. (assembly GCA_018659505.1). Lineage (GTDB taxonomy): Bacteria > Planctomycetota > Planctomycetia > Planctomycetales > Planctomycetaceae > Thalassoglobus. Next base: position 1,971 of record JABJMI010000918.1, on the reverse strand, counting down.
GTGTAACCATTTCAAGAAATGAATCACCACTGAGGCACGGAGAAAACTGAGGAAAGAATTTCTGTATCTGTTCACATGGGGATCATTATCTGGAAGGCTGACGGAACGACAGATTCAGATAGCCTTGCGGTGAAGTTGCCCCCTGCGTCTGCCACCGCAAGTGACGTGGGATTTATTAGTGAGGCTTTTTGATAATCAGTGAAATCGCTGATACAATTTAGTCCCCTCATCCTAACCTTCTCCCCACAACCAAGTAGCTGGCGAGAATGAATTTCAAATGTGGGGAGAAGGGACATCGTTTCGCTTCACTCAATCAACTCCGACAGCTGTTTATCTTACATCTCAGGCAACTATCTGTACTGAGCAGTGATGAATACTGGGGGTATTCTTCATTTCTCCGCGCCTCTGTGCCTCCGCGGTGAAATTTATTTTGTTTGTTTCAGACACAACATTGTCCGAAGAACCTCCTGTATCCACCCAGTAGAGACTTCATTTTCTGTTCACGACATGTAACGATAGTACACAGCACTGCGCCGTGTGCTATCGTTTTTTTATTGAAAGCTGAAGCGTTGAGATTCTGATGCTAGGATCTCGAAGACTCGGTGTTCAAAATCAGTGGGACATTTCAGGAAGTAATTGATGACACCGCGTGAAGTACTGGCGTTTTGCCGACAAAAAGAGATTCGTGCTGTTGATTTGCGTTTCATGGATTTTCCGGGAATGCAGAAGCACTTTACGATTCCTGTGCAAGCTCTCACGGAAGAAAGTTTCGAAGATGGCTTCACCTTTGATGGTTCTTCCATTCGAGGTTGGCAAGCGATCAACGAAAGCGACATGCTGGTCGTGCCGCAGCCGGAAACTGCGATTGTTGACCCGTTTATGAAGTCAACTCTTGCGATGACTTGCAATGTACAGGATCCGATTACTCGCACCGATTACAATCGTGATCCGAGAAATGTTGCTCGCAAAGCTGAAGTCTACATGCAATCGACCGGAATAGCGGACACCGCTTACTTTGGCTTAGAGCCGGAGTTCTTCGTGTTTGATGATGTCCGTTTCGATCAAAACGAACATGAAGGCTATTACCATCTCGACAGCATCGAAGGAGAATGGAACCGAGGGCGGGCGAACGGTGACAAGCATACCGGGCAACAAATCCGTAAACGGGAAGGTTATTTCCCAATGCCACCGGTCGACACGCTGCAAGATTTGCGTACCGAGATCATGTTGACTGCTCAAGAATGCGGAATCAAAATCAATGGTCACTTTCACGAAGTATCAACGGGTGGTCAGTGTGAAGTCGATCTTGATTACGCTCCGTTGCTTCAAGCTGCGGACAACATGTTACGCTTCAAATACATCGTCAAGAATGTCGCGCAGAAATACGGCGAGACAGCGACCTTCATGCCCAAACCGCTCTGGAACGACAATGGTTCCGGAATGCACATGCACCTTTCATTGTGGAAAAACGAAGAGACACTCTTCGCAGGCTCCGGATATGGTTCAATGAGTGAACTGGCGATGCACGCTGTTGGGGGAATCCTCAAACATGCACCCGCTCTCTTCGCATTTTGCTGCCCGACAACCAATAGCTACAAACGAACGGTTCCGGGCTTTGATGCTCCGGTGAATCTCACTTACAGCTTCCGTAATCGTTCCGCCGCGATTCGAATTCCGGTACATACATCTTCGACTTCGACACGAAGATTCGAGTTCCGCTGCCCTGATCCAAGTTGTAATCCTTATCTTGCCAGTGCAGCGGTCTTGATGGCTGCGATTGACGGAGTGCAAAACAAAATCGATCCTGGAATGCCACTTGACAAAGATGTCTACGACCTCCCGAGCGAAGAGCTTTCTGAGTATGCGAAGGTTCCGGGTTCGCTCGCTGAGGCGCTGACGGCTTTACGAAACGATCATGGCTTCTTGTTGCGAGGAGATGTCTTCACCGCAGACGTGATCGACACCTGGATC
>JABJMI010000804.1 GCA_018659505.1 Planctomicrobium sp. | reverse complement strand
TCTGCTTCTTAGGATGCAGCCAGATGACCGAAGCAATTCGATCACGTGCAAAGCCAAATTCTTCGAGTTGCGATTCGAACTGAACCTGGTCGTCGCTGATACCGATCAGCCTGCCACGAAGCACGTCTCCATTGGGAGCTAATACCACATGAGTCGAAGGGTTTTCTCTTCGGAACCGTGGGATTAAGAGTGCTTTATCGCGAGTCTCTTCAAGTATAAACTGCTTCGCTGAGGTTCCATCGTGGTTCCGAATCTCGAATTGGTCGATCACGAATCCTCGGGTGAGAGGATTATCTCCATAGGGAACATTGCGTGTCACGGAATTGATATTTGCATTGAAAGCAAGACTTTTCTTTCGAATGCGACGACCTTTCAATTCAACAGTTTTTAATAACTGATCATTCACAATGACATGCACTTTCCCTTCTCGGATTGCTAATGTCACATTGGCGACACCTTCATCTGATCGAATGACCTCTGAATTATTATTCCCTTGTGGAACAGCATTGAAGACGAGTTGTCCGTTTAATTGAGGTTGATGTTCTTCAACCCACAACCGATTCGCATTGACGTTGATTTGAATATTCGTGGAATCGCTATCGTTGCCAAGTCGGTTGCCATACATTTGAATGATCATCTGGGAATACTGTTGTGCCCCCCACTTCAACCTGAACTTCACAACATCGCCAGTTAAAATTGATTCGTGACCGTAGCCACCCGATGTTTGGAATTCGAGAGTGTCGTCACTTTTCTTGGGGCGACCTAAAGTCCTTTTCCAGCTTTCATCATTGAAACCGGATTTGGAGACTTTCCCTTCAGAAGAAAACTCGAGTGCTTTCACATGCTGAACAGGTATTTCTGAAACGTCTGAAAAGGGGATTTTGACTTTGATTCGATCTTCATTTGAATCAAGGAACTGGCAGGGAATCACATCACCGTTTACCAAATACAAAATGTCGGACCAAACTTGTGGGTCAAAAGTCAGCTCCTGACCTTTCTGACCTCTCACAAAACGAGCATTCCCCTGATTCGATAACGCACTTGCATTCATGCCACCCACGGGAGTCCAACGAATTGGGGTTTCTGTTTTACCATCAATGACCAATTCTCCTCGCAAGGATCCGCCTGTGAAGAAGATTTGATCCATGTTCTCGGGAGGGGCAGCGGAATTGGGAAGAGAAATTCGCTGAATGCCGACCAAACTCGATTCGATCGGTTGCTTCGTGTATTCAGTTTTAATCGAAAGCCGGTCGTCTTTAATTGAAACGATCTCACCGGAAACATAGCCACCTTCCTTCCAGGAAACGCTAGTGGGGAAACTTTTCTTATCTGCACCTTCGCCATCGTTAACAACAATTTGCGACATCTGATCAATCGTGACATCTTGTTTCTCATCACCCTCGCCAATGGTGATTTTCTCAGCGTCGGCAGCGAATGTTGGAAGTTTGCCATACACGACGGTTCCATCGGTCAGTTGGATGCGACTTTGACCGACCTTCAAAGGTTTGGGCAATTCTCCATTCCAGCGATCAACACGAAGATAATTCAGCGTCAAATCATCTCCACGATTCCAAAGCTGAATACCGGTCGATTTGATGAACCCCCGTTTGTCGACGATCTCTGCCAGCTTTTCTCCTGCTCTTGAATAAATCGAAAGTCGATTCTCCTTTTGGTTCAAGAAGAGATTCAAATGGACTCGTTTGGTTCCTTCGGGCATCGATTGAACTTCAACAAACTGGAAGCGTGAAAGAACGACCAGAACTTCCGCCCAACTTTCGATTCTTAAACAGGAATTGCGATGCTGTCCCAATGCAAGGATAAAGGCTGGCATCTTTGTTGATTCCAATATCAATTCGATCTCACACTGATCAGGCAAATCCAGATGTCGAAAGATCCCGCGATCTGCTGTACTTGTGGTCAGATATCCATTCGAAAGTTCATGCCAGTCAGGAGCCTCGCTAATATCTTGTGAATTCACCCAACCATCAATGCCACGTGGTCCGAGATAAACAAGGTCTGGGGTATTGATCCGCTTGATCGTCTCGATGTTTTCTCGTAAGACTTTGAATTGACCATGACGAGAACTTTTGAATTCAACCTCTTCATCGCTTGCAGCGAGTAATGTTCCAAACAGAACATCACCTTTCGACATTGCAAGTCGAAATGGCTCGGAGATCGGTTGCTCTTGTTTGGTTTCAGGAAACCGAATCGCCGTCAGCGAGCTTGCTTCAATCTTAAGCGGATCAACGAATAACGAAGACTTCCATGTGAGTGTCTTTGAATCAGCTTCGAGAAGTTCACCGGTGAGGATGTCCCCTGCTTTCCAGTAGAGTTTCGTTTCTTGGTCAGAAACGGCTGCTTCCGTGCTTAAGTTTCCTTCCTGTCCAGAAGGATTACTGACCTTCGCTGAGACTTCATCAACAAAATCTTCAGCCAGAGCTTCAACGATGACTTCAAATGTGACATCGATTTCGTCATCGGCAGTAGTAGTCACAATCAAGATGGGCGATAGCAATAAACAGAGTATTGCAATGAAAGAGATTCCAGACGCCAGAATGTTCTTCATCTGAACAACCTTATTCAGGAGTTTTCGCCTGATTTAGAAAAGAACTAGGGAGTGAGCTTATCGCTCGTAAATAGGAAGGAATCGATAGTTGAGAGCCAGGGCGAGCATCGACATCGCTGTCCCGTAGGCTTCACCGTGCGAGCTCTTGAAGCTTCCGTTGTCGCTTTGGAGGTCTTTCAACTGCCGCACGGTTTGACGATTCCATTTTTTCCAGGAATCATAATCTGACTGAAACAACGCTTGAGCCATATAGTAGCGAAAGTAAAACGGATAACTATTGCCAGCATACTGGATACTGCCGGTTACCTGTCGTTTCAACCCTTCGTACTGTTCAGCGTCTTTGCGATGACCAATCGACATCACAAGAATCGAAATCGCTTGCATGTTCTTGGAACCGCCTCCGCCGATACCCGAGTAGCCGACACTCCCCTGTTTGGTCGTCATCCGACTAAAGTATTCGAGGGATTTATCCATCGCTTCGTCGGGAACTTTGATGCCTGCATTTCTGGCTGCGAGAAGTCCCATGAGAACTGCACCCGAAACGGACGTGTCGGCATCAGTTGATTCAGGTGAATACCGCCATGCACCCCACTGATTGTTTTTCTGTGATGTCACAGCACAGCGGACAGCCAGTTCCAATGCCTCACCGATAGTTCGTCTTTTTGATTGATCGGTTTCACCTTCCCAGAGTCGTTCTTCATCAAGAACGCCATACACTTCCGATAGCCCAAGCATGGCAAATCCATGATGATACATACTGCCTGGAAGGTATCCGGTTTTGGCGTCTTGTCCTCGAATCAGATGACGAACAGCGGCAGCGATTTCTTTCTGGTACTTTCCAAAGTTGGGATCTTCACCACTCGCCAGGAATGCCATGATGCACATGCCATTGATGCCAGAACTTCCGACGCCACCGTGCCCGCTGCGTGAACCGCTCCAACCACCCGCTTCGGTCTGGTTTTCAACAAGCCAGTTCAAGCCACGTTGGTAGATCTCTTCAACTTCAGGTGGAACTTCGTCGCCGTAGCGTAGTTCAGAATCCTGTGCGAAAATCACTCCACAACATAGTAACGCTGAACAGATGACAAAGGACTTTAGCATTGTACAACGATCAATTTTGGTTGGGATTAGGCGAAACAATGTGAGGTCTAAGGATTGCATTAATTCCGGTTTTCCAAAGCATTGAAGAACGAGTCCAGACCGTCTCGGAACTCTTCTGGTAGGCTTTCGGAAGTTGCTCCATTTGCTTGCTCGACATTTCGATCCTGAACTTTGGCTTTCTCATCGGAAGTGTTTCCGATTGTCGCAAGAGCGACTCTTTGCGTATCGCCTTCACCTCCACCACCGGGAGATGAACCTCCTCCGCCACCGCCACCTTTGGGGTTGGCTCGCTTCGAAGCTAGTAGAAGTTCGATTGCTTCGGTCTCCGCTGCGATTGCTTCTGGTCCGGTATCTGGTTGATTGAGTATGTTCTTCGCATCTTTCATCGCGAGTGCTGCACCTCCAACGATTTGAATTTCTTTGCCGAAGTTCTTCGCACCATCTGGTAAGGCGAGAATGTCTTTGACGACATTATTCGTTCTTTCTTCGATGTCTGCTTGTGTCGTCGATTGCAGCTTGGCACGTTCATCGTATTGGTCTGGCTGAACAGCGACCTTTGATTGTTCAAGTGAACGAGTCTCTTCTCGCAAGTCCATTTCAGCTTCGATGATTCGCATGACTTCTAAGACAATCGAAGGTGGCAAACTGGCAGCATTGCCTCCTTTGCAGGCTCCGCATTTCGAAGGAGAAACCATTTCTTCTGCCCAGCGGTCTAGGGTATCTGCCCAGTATTCTGCTCGGACAATTGATTCTCCGGAAAGATTATCAAGAACGCGCTCGCCCAGTTCGTTGAGACTTTCAACTGGTTCAAGTTCTTTCATCTCGTCAAGAATACGTTCGAATTTTTTCTCGCGTTTACGACCAAAGTAGGCTTGCAAGTCAGATTGAATCGTCCAGACGTTTCGGCTTTGAGCGACTTCGGATTCTGCAATGTTTTCCAGTCGTTTTACATCGCTTTCTTCTAGGTCGCCAGAGGTGACTCCGAATCCTTTGAAGAGAGTCCGATTGAGGCTCTTGGCGATTTCCATTTGTCGACGAGAGGCACCTTTCAAGCGCTTTACGAAGGTACTGTTCTCTAAGTCGTCAAGAATTGCCTGTAAATCCTCACGGATTTTATTGAAGTCGTCAATTAAGCCAGCTTGCAATTCGACAGCTTCTTCGACTTGTTCTTGCTGCTCTTCTTCTTCCTCTTCATCACTTGCTGGCGGTTTTGGTCCGCCGTTGAGGACTGTTGAAGGGAGACCAAGTTTACCGGTGCTGGGCTTTTTCTTTTTAGGCTTCGCGTTCGGGTCGGCTTCATTCGGTTTGTTGAAGCCAGATTCTACGTCGCTGATGCCAGGAGCTTTCTCGACTGGCTCCCCTTCGACTTTGTCTTGCGGTCCATCAGCAGGTTTTTGACTGTTACGGTTATTTCCGGCAGTTGGAGGCGATTTTGATTTGGGGCTATTCCCTTTTCCAGGTTTCGGCTTGCCATGGTTCTTGGCCTGTGCAGCTTCCGTGAGCAGTTCTGCGATAGAAGGCATCCTTTGGTCGGACATTTCTCGGAGTTGTTTCAATGCTTCAGCCCAGGTCTCAAGGTGACCGACTAACATTTCAGGGTTTCGAATTGCTTGCTGAATGAGTTGCTCGCCTTGCGTGGTGACAGCATCGAGTCGCATGGCGTTCGCTTTTTCAGCAGTTGCCTGGCTGCGTAACATTTGTTGATTTTCGCGAGTTGCCAATTCGTCAGGATTCATTCTTCTCATCTGACGATTGGCATCGTGGAGCCGAACTTCTTCTTCGTAAACATCGTCTGCAAGGCTCGCCCAGCGACGCAATTGATTCGCTACCCAAATCGCATGATCCTGTGGCGACAAGACATGCAGAACATAAGTTGGTGAGTAAGCTCTTTCACGTTCTGGGTGATAATCTTCTGCGAAGGCACGAATTTTCAAAGTTTGCGGACGCACTTGATCGGCTTCAGCAGAAAATGTTGCCGAGGCGGTCAGAGTTGCGGTTTCTGGAGCGCCGACATTCACGACTTTCTGTCCGTTGTCTGGCTCTGGATTGTAAGTGGCATTGTGAACTCCTTCCCATTGCAAGCCGATGCGCTTTAAACCGAAGTCGTCATTCGCTGAGAGTTCAAACGCAATTGTTTCTGTTGAAAGTACCACTTGTTGTGGATCAGATTGCTGACAGAATACTGTTGGTTCTGCATCTTCGACGGCGTTGATCTTCAGTTTGAAATCATTCTTGGGAGTGAGTCCCAGCTCATCTTTCCATTTCAAGGTGAGGAAGTTTGAGTCTTCAATACTAATGGACGATACTTGAAGTCGGTCGCCGCTGATGTTCGATTTCTGTCCAAGTGCTGATCCCTCAGCGAGCTTACGATTGATAGTCGCAGTCAGATCGACCTCTGAACCTTTCACTATCGAAATGACGCCGCCACGAACATCGGACTCGATATTCCGTGAGTATTGCAAGTAGCTAGGTAATTGAATCGACGCCTGCATCTCTTTCATT
>JABJMI010000416.1 GCA_018659505.1 Planctomicrobium sp. | reverse complement strand
ATGGTAAGCCAAGTGTGCTTGGTGCTGCGACCGGCGCGATCGCGGGGTTGGCGGCAATCACTCCAGCATCCGGAAGCGTTGGACCGCTGGGAGCACTGGCGATTGGAGCGGCATCAGCCAGCGTGTGCTACTTCTTCTCGATCATCTTGAAGCAGCGGTTGGGGTATGACGACACGTTGGACGTGTTTGGTGTACACGGCGTGGGGGGCTTTCTGGGTACAATTCTTTGTGGTGTCTTCGCAGCCACACAGTTCGGCGGCAGCGGAGTCAATAATGGAATTGTAAGCCAAGTGACCGTGCAATTGATGGCAGCCGGATCATGTGCTGTCTATTCGATCATCGCGACACTGGTGATCTTGAAGCTAATTGAATACACGATTGGATTGCGTGTTGACAATGACCAGGAAATCCAAGGTCTCGACCTGAGTGAACACGGAGAACGTGGGTACATCCTTTAGGCAGGATGGACTCATTACTGTAAGTTTGTTTGGTTATAGCGAGTATTCATTGGTCTTAAGGAAGGGGACCGATGATACGACGATCTGAACTGACAGATGCTCAATGGAATGCGATTAAAGACTTGCTGCGGAGAAAGGAAACGGATCCAGGTCGCACTACTTAGGAAAAAAGACTGTTTGTGAACTCTGAGCTGTTTTTATTGAAGACCGAAATCCCCTGGTTCGAGCTGCCTGAACGCTACGGCAAAGGGAACTCCGTTTAGCATCGCTTCAGCCGCTGGTTTACCAGCGACATCTGGATGCAAATTTTTCTGGCAATGTGCGAAGAGGACCTCGAAGAAGAACTGGAAGCACTTCATCTGGATTCGTCGACGATGAAAGCTCACCAAACGGTCTCAACGGGTTGTCGTGAGACAGGCATAAAGCGGTAGCGGACAAGCGTCGATGTCTTGGACGAACCCGAGGTGAATTGACCACGAAAAGGACGATGCGAATAGCAAGACGGGGAGACTCGTCCAGTTCGTGTTAAAAGCTGGTCAGTGTGGTGAAGTGAGAGAGTTCGTCGCTGATGCAGCTTATGATTCAAACGCGATTCGCCAGCTCGGCAAGCAACTCAAAGCGAAGTTATCTATCAAACTCAATCGACGCTGAAAGACGAAAAAGCGTTTCAACAAAACGACCTACAAGAATCTAAACCAGATTGAACGCATCTTCGGCCGGATTAAACACTGCCATCGTCTAGCGACTCAATATGAAAAGAAGGCAGTCAACTTCTCCGCCCCCATCTCAAATATGATTTAAATGTCCACGCCACCTAGAACTTGGCTAAGACTTCAATTCTTGCACCTGGAATAACGTCTCGGCTTTCTTGCTTGGAGACGAACCCATCGATGACCAGGATCCAGTGCTGATTGAGGGCGCGCTGGAAGCGCGTTCCGGCTCCTAATGCCCCGTCTCCGCCGTTGGTTGATTCTCGACCACCGACTTCGAAAATCACTTGCTGTTTGGTGTGGTTAAAGAAGAGCTGATATCCCAAACTTCCACCAGCGACGTCGCTTGCCTGGTTACTAAGTGGAGCACCAAACCGTCCCAGTCCGGCAGCAGCAAAGAGGATACCAGTTTGCCCCAAGGGACCGCCTGCGAGAGTCCCTCGTGCGGGGGAGGTGAATTGATCGATTGCCCAGAAACCATTTAAATAGACGAGGTCATTAGTATGGTGTGGGGTCCACGATGACTGTCCAAAAAGTAATACTCCCCGACCAGAAGCAGTCGTCTCACCTTCGGTCGGAATTGAACCGAGTACATGCAAAGAGGTGTTGTAAGTATTTTCGTGACCATGAAATCGCTGAATGGCACTTAAACCAAAAGCGAAAACGCTACCGAGATTAGATTCTGAATGAACATAGGCAATATCAGCATTGACCGTACTTTTCAGGAAATCACTTTCGGTGAATAAACCGACGAGTTGCGCACGCGAGTCATGTTGATTATTGTTTCTGTTGATCTCGTCCCAGGCATAGACGCCGGTCATCCGCAGATTGAGATTACCCATTCCAGAAACTGTATTTCGTGTGACTGTCGTGGCGTCGATCCGATCTTCATTGATAAGCAACCCTTGCTGAAATGACATTGGTTGACGCCCCACCGAGAAGCCAATGTCAAGAGTTCCAAAATCGAAGGGATCTAAGTTCGGAAAAATTTCTCCGAAATCGCCTTCAAAGAACAGAGTTTGAATCGCGGCATTCATACCATCGATGGTCTCGCCATCTTGAAGGTCGACTGCTGAGAAACGACGAGTAGAACCGCTTTCCTCATCGAAAGGTCGCATGCCTATCAACAGACGTTCGGTTCCTGAAAGATTAAGTTGCCCGAATAGATCGAGTCGATGT
>JABJMI010000199.1 GCA_018659505.1 Planctomicrobium sp. | reverse complement strand
ATGAATACGCCCGATTTCCAAAGGGACATTACGCCGCTGCTACGCAACCACTGCACTGAATGTCACGGCAATAAATGGCAAGATTCCGAGCTTGAGTTGAACCTGACGACGCGGGAGCCCGACACACCGGAAGAGTAATAGCTTCCGATAAATCCGTGTTCCCAGATCAGGACAGCCAAGTTCGGCCGACAATCCCAATTACTCCAACCCTTTGATAGCACAGCGAGAAAAGGACCCTTTTTTGACTTTCGCCGTGCGTTCAGTATTTAGCATTGAATCGAACCAGCGTGTCCTGCTGGTTTTGGCCAACACGCCTGAAAGGCGAGTCAAAATGATTTCTGCAACAGCCGACCTTCAATCGTGATGTGTGGTCATAACGACTTCGTGGCATTCCATGTCGTGCATCCGGATGTTGAGGGGGGAGGCAGAATTGATCCATTTGTAAGTCCATCCGGTCACATCGACCGAAGGCACAACTTGAAGGAGCAGTACTTTCCTCGCTGAAATAAAATCTGATCGCATTCAATCCAATAGTTCCCAAAGTCCAGGGACCAAGCTTGTTCGAAGTTCATCCAGATAAGCTTCAATAAAACAGAACATCCCTAATGAACTCTTGGTTTCTATTTGATGTAATAAGTATTACCTAACGTGAAAAACTCAAAAATCCCAGACGCGGGACCTACATATATGAGGCAGAAGCAAATGGGGCGCCCACCCCCTACCTATGGCAGAAGAAAATGAAGCACGAGTCATGTGAGCAGACCATTTGAAAACTCACAAAAACGAAGTTTCAGATTGTTCCTTCATTCGAAAGGAAGGCCTACTTTCGACAGCTTAGGATCGCAGAGTGAAATCCGCGATGATTCCGTCATGGTCGCTCAGGCGAAGATCACTCACGCTTCTCCGAGGAATTCCCTTGAGTCGTTCGCAGGTGAGCGGTGAACGAATGGCGACATGATCGATCAGGCTTCGTGACAGACCGGGAATGGTGCCTTCTGTTGCAAACGACCAACCATCAAAGGTTTCCATTAGTGCAGTATAGGCATGTTCTGGAGCCCGATGACGTGGAACAAGTTGGTTAAAATCGCCAACCACTATTGTCACAAGATCTTTGGACAGACGGTTCAATATGAATTTTAGCTCTGTCAGATAGGCTAGGTGATCTTGCCAGACACGGCGATCGCGTCGACCGGTTGAGACATGGGCGTGGCTCCATGGAATACATTTGCCGATGACTCGTAGCAAACCGAATTTCGTTTGAGTTGTGCCCGCGATGAACCGACCAGAAGGGAGTCCTTCCGATCCCAGATCATCTATGTTTTTCCATGGAGATCGACTCCAGAACAAAACTTTTCTTCGCTGAGGCTTTTGAATGGGATACCCCGTATCGGCTTGACTGGTGATGACATGACCAGAAGCAGGCAGGAGGTCTGCCTGACCTTCTGTCAGACAGATGAGATCGGGACCATTTTCTCGAAAGTGTTCTTGAACATGAGGTCCACGTGGCGATCGTGGAGTTGCCCATTCAACATTCCAGTTGAGAACTCGAACTGATTGAGACACGGCTAAACTCCAAATTCGAAGAATTACTCATCACCTGATGATTGCACGATATCAAAGATCTGAAGTTTCTCATCTCCCGACAGACTCGACCAAGCTGCAACAACCGCTTGTAATTCTCGATCAAAACTGTGCGGTTCGCGAGCGAGCGCGTCGGATTGCGCGTCCCCCCCATCAGAAACCATACTATTTCCCTGAGAAAATACTCCACTTTCGAATCCTGCCCCCGCCACTCTTCGCTGGTCAGCGAACCATAAACTGACCCGCTTGTTAACAAAAAAAGCCGAGATCATTGATCTCGGCTTTTTGCGTTCTATAACAAATTGTTGCAATAACTTATCCCATCCAGTGCCAGGCGGACTCACTAAACTCTAAACGATTTAGAAACACTGCCATAGTGACTCCAACTTCCTCGCGATATGGAGGAAAGGTTATTGTTCTTGAATAGGTCGCGGGGCACAAGCCAGGAGTTGTCGAAAACTCTGTAGATCCAAAGCTTCGTTTCCAGCGGGAGTTTTTTGCTGCTCAGTGCGTTGTCTTCGTAAATCGATTCAGAAAATCAGTTTTCTATTGCCATTGGATAGTGCATCGCCAAGTACCGAGGTTTAGCGTTAAAGTATCGTGCAGCTAAATGTGATTAGAACGGCCTCAATTGCACACTGACCCATTTCATTCAATGCCCAAAACAAACTTTGACTTTGATCAGCTTCCACACAGACGCGATACCGGATCGATTAAATGGGATCGCTATCCAAATTACAGCCCATACTGGGTTGCAGATATGGATTTCGCCTCGCCGGAGTGTGTTGTAACCGCGATACAAAAAAGAGTCGATCATGGCGTTTTCGGATACGCACAGCCTCATGCTGGTTTAGTCGAATCAGTACTGGGCTATCTTGAGCGAACGCATGATGTAAAGGTCACCGCGAGTGATCTCGTACACTTGCCTGGTATGGTTCCTGCCATTTCTCTTGCATGCCGAGCTGTATGCTCACCCGGTGATCAGATCTTAATCTGCTCACCGGTGTATTATCCTTTCTTCAATGTTGCTGCCGATGCCGGAGCGGAATTGATTGACGTCCCCCATATCCGCGATGAAAAGACATGGCGATTTGACTGGGTTGCACTGGAACAAGCAGTCACACATCAAACGAAAATGATGGTCTTGTGTAATCCTCAAAATCCGCTCGGACGAGTATTCAGTCAGGAAGAAATTGTCAGGCTCGCCGAGCTCTGTGATCGCCATGAACTCCTCTTAGTTTCCGATGAAATCCACTGTGATCTGATTCTCGACCCCGAACAACATCATTTTAGTGCGTTGCGATTGCCCGCAGAGTTACGTGAGCGGCTGATAACTTTGATGGCTCCCAGCAAAACCTACAACATTGCTGGACTGGGGTATTCCTTCGCAGTCATAGAGAACGAACAGCTACGCCAACAGTTCAACACCGCGCGGGGCTGTACATTACCGGAGATTAACTTGCTGGCGATGAGCGCTGCGGAGGCAGCCTATCGCGACGGCGAACCGTGGCGCTGCGATCTTGTGGATTACCTGAGGCGAAATCGCGATACTCTAGCCAAATTCTTCCGTGATAAAATGCCTGACCTGAAAATTCATGAGCACGCTGCCACTTACCTTTACTGGATCGATTGCTCTGCCCTCAATGTTGCAAACCCCTGCAAGTTCTTCTCTGAAGAAGCGGGAGTCTTTTTGACTAATGGAGGACCATTCGGCAGCCGAAAACACGTCCGCTTCAATTTTGGCTGTCCCCGTGCCCACATGCTCGAAGGACTTGAAAAGATGAAGGTTGCGATTGATCAAATACATTCAGCAAGCTAAATGAGTGAGTCGGTCGTGTCGTTCTTAATGACCCTACGTCGTGAAATAAAAGCTGTGGTTCGCAGGGAGGCACTGCTTGGACAGAGTGAACGTCTTTTCTAGTTGAGGTACCGTGCGTAGAATGTATTCGTCCTGTGGAGTTACGGAGTATTTGACGGATCCCTTTTTTTAGTTGTTTGCACGGAGGAGTTTGATGACATCCCGCACCGCCGGGAGTTTGCTCAATTGTTTAGAGCAAGTTCCCGACCCTCGCGGGCGACAGTCTTGTGTTTATGGCTGCCTCAATTTGTGCCATTCTTTCAGGATTCCATGGCTACGCAGCCATCGCTCAATGGATTCATTTGCAAGATGTCTCGTTGTGGCATAACTAGAAGATGCACGGAAATTGTGTATCACTCGCAATTTTCAAATCAAAGCCAATCGTCACAATCCCGTGATCTTGGTCGTTATTGCGGTTAGAGTTGTGGACAAGTCTTATACGAACGAGAGAAAGTAGAGCCAATGACCACAAGAGAATTTACTACCGCTCAAGAGGGACTTGTTCCAACCATTGGATGCGCGATCGGCATGCTCGTTGGTGGCATGATTGGTCCGACCGTTGGCGTCATTCTAGGGAGTGAAGCATTGACAGTCGCTGGGTACGCAGGAGGGGCAATCGCCGGTGCGATTGGTGGATCGGTATTGGGCTTTCGATGGCATTCCCGTCGAAGAGAAAAGTAGGCTGGGACGGGTTCCAGCATTTAAGAGTTGAGGATAATTTCGCTCGTTACCAAATTGCAAAGTTAAAGCTTCATATAGAATGACAAATCGTTGCATAGAAGCCCGCTGGTCCTGGCGGGTTTTCAACGTCTGCCGCTTTGTTTAGACTTGTTGTTATTCAAACATTCACCTCACCGAGGCGCGTGCCCTGTGAACTCTGAATTGCCTGCTATCACAAAAGGAATGTTACGTTTTTCCGGGTGCAAATAGTCCTAATAACAATCGGTATGGTCGGAACTCAACAGCTCAGCTTCGGAGCCGATTTGGTAGCGGAAATCACAAAATCTCGTGATGATTATTCAAAGCGAGTCGTAGATGCGAAGGCTGACTTTGACAATCAAATAAAACGCTACTCCAAAGGTGCAATTAGTCGTTACGAATCCTTAGCCCGTTCCGCAGTTCGAAATGGCGACATTCCTGCGGCAAATATGGCGTGGCAAGAGATCCTTTTCCTTGATCGAAACCACGAAGCAGCTTTATCGCATTTCAAAGCCATTGGTCAACTTGAAACGGTTCTCAAAGATTTAGGAAAAAGTTTTGGTGTTGCTGATTCCCCAACAGCTGAAGCTAAAAACATAGCTCAAATGACACGACGACTAACTAATACGAAATGGGGGTGGATGCCCGAAGCAAAACAATTCATGATGTTTCGTCCAAATGGCGTCATCCAAGGAACTTGGGGTTTAGAAACTGGCACTTGGTATGTAAATCCAGATTTAACGGTCACTTGGTATTATTCAGATTTAGGCTATGTCAACATAATGACTTTCGACAAAAACTTAACGCAACATCGATCGATAGTCTTCAAAAAAGACCTCATCCGTATAGGAAATCAGATCCCCTAAAAACTCCAATGTGCCGTGGCGTAGCCCCTAGCGACTTCGTTTTGTGGGCAATTTGCTTTGTGCTTTACTCAATCATCAAAGTCAAATCACAGCAAATTGTTCACAACCACCCTTTCTTTAATTCATTATTGACTGGTTGCCTTCTGCATTGCCAATAAAGAGTCGCTCGCAAACTGCTTTTGTAGTTCGCAAACAAATGGTTGCCACGATTTTGAGTACCCTTTAATTGATGGTGGGGCACGATCCAGAACGTAATGGAGCGAAGTGATAGGAGTGGCGAGAGCAGTTAGCTGTTCATACCGAATAAAGAGAGCAACTACGCCATGGCAACACCCACCATTCCGCTATGCTCTACGTCAGAGTGCGCTATTCGGGGTAGTAACTCTGCTAATCAGAAGCGAGAACGATGGTCCGAGACGCTTCGCAGCCTACCTCTCGGACACACCTATTTTTTCTCGTTTATGCGACCAATCCCATCGAATCCCCAATATCGATTCGGAAAATCGTATATCGCTGCGCGGGTCGCTCGTACTTCAAACTGAGCAGTATGGCAATCGCAACCGCCAATTCGATTCAGCTCTTTCACTTGAGTGTTCCAACGTTTTCCCCAGGCATCGAGTGGAGTGAAGTCAGTAAAGACATCGAACCAGATTTCTTCGTCCACAACTTCGTTTAGTTTGACACCATGTCGAGCCGAAAGAATATCGAAGCCATTGGGACTGATGACATCGAATTTACCATCTGGCTGCTTCATTGCATAAACGCGGACGACATCACCACTTTTGGGGACATTCCTGTGCCCATAGTCTCCAGGTTCAGGAACTCCTTCGCCAGTCCACTTCTTACTCCAGAAATGGACGTAGTATGTCTTGTTCGTCTCAACTAAACCTATTTCAGTATTCAAATTTTTCACTTCCGCCACGGAATTGGTGTATTCGAATAGCCCACGCTTTTCAACACTGTCATTGACGCGAATAATTCGACCAACCGAACGTAGAGTGGCTGATTCTTGAAGTTCTTGCGCAGTCTTGTTCGGGATCTCCGCGACGGACTCGATGGCGAAATGAAAAAGAGACAATGCTAAGGCAAGTCTAAGAGGAATTGGTCGGAGACTACGTCTCATTCTAGACTCCTACTTAATAAGTTTGAGCAGTAAGTTTCAGTAGGGAATTCTTCCGCATGATTTCCTTACTGACATGATTTTAATGAACTTCACTCAAAACCTTCAGCAACCTCGGTAACAACCTTTCAAATGCCTTTGCACGATGGCTGATTTGTTGCTTGACGATTGGGTTAAACTCGCCGAAGGTTTTTTGATATTCGCGGATTTGGAAATGGGGATCGTAGCCGAAGCCGTTGGTCCCTTTAGCGTCAAAGATGATTCTTCCTCGGCAGGTGGCT
>JABJMI010000519.1 GCA_018659505.1 Planctomicrobium sp. | reverse complement strand
GTCACGTCCTGTTCCCTTCGCGTATTCAGCGGTCGGCTGACGCCCAAATTCACCACCCCAAACGATGAGTGTCTTGTTAAGCATTCCTCGCTGTTTGAGATCATTAAGCAAGCCAGCGATTGGTTTATCTGTTTCGGCTGCATGTAGATTATGGTTCCGTTCCATATCCGAGTGTGCATCCCAGTTGGCATCGTTGTGATGTCCACCAGAATAAATTTGAATGAATCGAACACCTCGTTCCACCAGTCGACGTGCTAACAAACACTGCCGACCAAAGTGTTCAGAAGTTGGATCATCGAGACCGTACATCTTATGCGTCGCTTCGGTTTCTTGCGAAATATCAACTGCTTCCGGAGCATGTGCCTGCATGTTGAACGCAAGTTCATAACTCGCAATCCTCGCTGCGAGATTTGAGTTATCATTTCTACTAGCAAGATGTTGATCGTTGTATTCCCGCAGCGTATCAAGCATCTTTCGCTGCGCAGCGACCGTCATTCCTTCTGGTGGTTTCAGGTTGAGAATTGGATCGCCTTTGGACCTCATCACGGTCGCCTGGTAGGAAGCAGGCATATACCCCGAACTCCAGTTCTGTGGACCAGAAATCGGACCGCCACGAGGATCGAGCATTACTGTAAACCCCGGGAGATTACTGTTCTCGGTCCCTAATCCATAATTCAACCATGAACCAAGACACGGACTTCCGCTGAGAACTTTTCCGGAATTCATCATCAACATCGCTGAGCCATGGATCGGGCTGTCAGCGGTCATCGAATGCAAGAACGAGATATCATCAACTTTCTCTCCCAAGTGAGGAAAGAGATCGCTCACGTACTTGCCGCACTCTCCATATTGCTTGAACTTCCAGCGAGGCTCAATCAAGCGACCTTGATTACGATGCCCACCGCGCCCAAATGTTTTGACCTCGATTGTCTGATTATCTCGCCCATACATTTCGGGTTTGTAATCAAAAGTATCCATGTGGCTAGGACCGCCATACATGAATAGGAAGATGCACGCCGTCGCATCGGGATCGTGATGCGGTTCTTTCGGAGCGAGTGGGTTCTTGAATTCCGTCACTCCATCCGCTGCGACAGCTTGGTTCGCAAAGAACTCATTGTCGAGCATCCCTGCCATCGCTGCACCGGTGAATCCAGCTCCCGATTGCCAGAGGAATTCACGACGGGTCCGTCCACAAAAGTTCTGAGGTTTCGACATGGTCATTCTGTATTATTTTGAAGGATTCACGATTGATGAATTCGTGATGTGATATTTTAATCAACAGTATTAGAGCTACATTCTATTATCAACAGAATAGAATGCGAAGTCCAGTTGCGATTGACTGTTCAGCAAAGTACAAAGGATTTCTGCTGATTGATCACAGAGTAAATATACTTGCTTATCAATACGACCATATATTACGTGTTTGCCTACTCTGAACGAGACTGTTCGTTATGCCCCTTAAAATTAGTTTGCACACAGAGTCTTCAATTCCGCTTGAAGTTGATTCAATTCAACTGGAAACGATACGTACTCAATCGGCTGAAGAGATTGCAAAGATAAAAATCTTTCGAGGTAATGAGGAACTCCCGTGCGGAGATTTCTTCAATGTCACCGGCTGTGCCAGCGACGACAATACGGTCGTCTGGGAAGGCAACTTACATAAAGTGAAGCTCATCGGGGATCACCTTTCTGAAGGAACAATACGTGTCGAAGGGAACGTCGGGATGCACCTTGGAGCAGAAATGACCGGCGGAGAAATCATTCTCAACGGAAATGCTTCAGATTGGGTCGGTGCACAGATGAGTGGAGGACGTATTCGTGTGCATGGAAACGTCGGGCACTTGTGTGGAGCAGTTTATCGTGGCGGACGCAAAGGGATGACCGGCGGAGAGATCCTCATCGATGGCAACGCAGGCAATGAACTCGGTCACACGATGCGACGCGGACTGATCGCAGTCGGCGGCAACAGCGGAGACGCTGCCGGTGTCGGCATGATCGCCGGTTCGATTCTAATCTTCGGCGAACCCGGCATCCGCAACGGAGCCGGCATGAAGCGCGGCACCATCGCCCTCTGCAATCCGGAACTCACTCCAGAAATCCTGCCGACATTCAAAAGAGCCAGCAACTACGAACCACTCTTCCTAAACCTCTATTTCAAACACCTCAAGCAATGCGGTTTTGCGGTCCCAGACGAATGCCTAACCACAAGCTACCAACGCTACTGTGGAGACCTGTTGGAACTTGGAAAGGGTGAGATCTTTGCGAACGCTGGGTGAGTCGTTCTAGCGAGATTCACTTACCAGAACATCGTTCCTCTGCGACCATCCTTATCCATTTTGAGATAAGCGATATATTGACTGATGAATTCTTCAAATGATGGTGCACACACTTCGACTGCATTTGAGCGGTTGTAGCCCGGTGCATCGTCCGAGGCAATGTCGTGGCTCCACCGTCCAATCCTGCCGTCCGGAGCCATCATGATTCCGTCCCCGGAAGCGATGTAATATAAATACATTCCGTTTAACCAGTCGCCAGACTTCGCGAACGAATGATTCGTCAAGGGCTCTGGACGCATTGAAAGTGCATTGTCGTATGGAGTAGTACTCTCGTACGCCTCGTAGAAATGAGTGCAGAATATTTCCAGTGAATCAACATGAAAACTTTGAACGAACTCCGTCTCAAGTTTTGTGAGTATGTGGGGTTCGTGAATCATGATCGAATCGTCAGGCGATTCTGAACGCAAAGCCAACCAAACCCTATTGTCATCGATGACTATTGAGTTTGGCAAAAGGGTCAACAAGTAGTCGCGGAAGTTGACCGCCGCTGTTGGTTTAAACCCATTCCAATCTGAGGAGAGGAGTTCCCGAACTTCAGTTGACGAGAGATTTAAGTATCGCTGAAACCATTCTGTTAAAAGTAGGTAGTGTTCGGGGAGGATCTCAGATTTTTTTACAGGAAGAAGATACTCGTAAGTCTTTTTCGGCATTCCACCTGGTGGACCGTGTACGATCGGATTTACAGTATTCATACTTTCAGTCGAACAGGATGTCAGAAGAATAACTAAAAGAATTATCCAACGCACCGAAGCAAGGACAGTAGGTTGGGTGAAGCCGAATGAGTTTAGATGTTTATTTCTGTTTTTAGATCTAAATTCATCAAGAAGCTTTGCCGCGTATGTCATTGGCGTAACCCAACATGATTCGCGTAGATATGAACTCAAATGCTCTTGTTCAGGCACGGTCTCGAAGACGCATTAGGTTGGGTTCCGCTCCGCTGCACCCAACCTAC
>JABJMI010000378.1 GCA_018659505.1 Planctomicrobium sp. | reverse complement strand
ATAGTTGGCTGTCACGATGATGCCTAGCTCGCGAGTCGATTGGAAAGTTTCAATCATTCTTTCATTCGTGATTGGTCGCTGCATGATCTCGCGACGAACTCGCATGCTTCCACTTTCCACTCCATAGACGATATGCCGACAGCCAGCTTCTGCCAGCATTTGTAGCATCTCACGATTGACAGTATCTGCTCGAGCGTGGAGGGAGAATGGTGTTTTGAAGCGTTTCGAATGTGCTTCGCAAAACTCGGTAACCCATGTTGGGAAAATCGTAAACGTATCATCAAGAAAGATGACATAGTTGAGTTCAGCGGTCTGCTGGATGTGCTCCAACTCATCCATCACGCTGTTTACTGATCGCCGACGCCCGTAGTTTTCGTTTTTGTATAGGTCGTGATATTGGCGAGCTGCACAGTAAGTGCAAGGAAACGGACAACCACGCTGTGTGGCAATGTGTACTACTCCGTGATGCTCATCCAGAATGTCACGAGCAAGGAACGGCAATTCATCAAGTGAGTCCAGAGGTGACCTCAACTCGGGTCTCGCAGCGTCGGGGACTTGTATGTTGCGGATATTGTCGACTGGCAGTCCGGTTTCAATCGCTGTCACAAGCTCCAGCAACGCTTCTTCACCTTCTCCAAGACAGACGAAATCAAATCCAGGACTGTTCAATACATCTTCTGGTGAAAACGTTGCATGTAGACCGCCAGCGATTACGGGGACGTCCATTCGCTGACGGACTTCACCAATCAAATCTCGCGTGCGAAGCCACTGACGAGTGGTTAATGAAACACCGATCAATTGTGGATCGAATTCTGCGATTCGTGCTGCAAGCTCGTCCGCACTTTGATCTGGAGAAACTCGTAACCCTTTTACGGTATGTCCATGAGAACGGAGGTGCGTTGCTAGAAAAGCCGGCCCCATCGAAGCCACCGCCCATGACCGCTCGGTATCGATTTCGAGGAACAAGACTTTCATGGGAGAACTCCTGTCGATTCAGTGAAACGTTTTGCCTTCTCAACCGATTGTCATACATAGCACCACACAAAGTCCAGAGGGACTCTATTTTTCGGTGGAAGAAAGAGCCCGTTTGATGAATTCCTCATATTTTCGAGCAGCTTCTTTTGGCGGACCATTCACAGCGACTAAGGTGAGTGCGCCTGCAATCGCTTGGCTGGGGAGTTGCTTGTCGACCGGCATTGGTGGATGTCCCGGAGGAGCCATATTGCCAGTTCCCCAATACGCAGCCAGAGCTAGCATCGCTGCCGCTCCCTCGTGCCCTAGCTGAGCCGCAGCAGAATGTGCTTCTATCGCTAATTTCTCAGAGGGATTCGCAGCACACGCCGCAGCTGCGTTGATCGTCTGCAATTCCATTTCAGACAGATTGTCTCGCTGAATTTCCAAGACACTCTGGCAACTCCACTGCACAGCCGCGTTGGTTCCCATGGCACGGCTGAGAACTCGGAGTGCATCCATGTACAGACTGTTTTTCTTCAGAATGTGAACGAACTGAGCAACTGTTTGGGCTTCGGTTAATAGTGGAAGAGCCTCATCAGTGAGAGACATCCCGTCGCAAACTTCAACTGATGACGTATCGAATGAGACCTCTTTTAGAGGAACATTATCTGCATTCGCAGACACCTCAGATGTCGCATCTCCGTCCCCTACAAGAAATGTTGTTTGACCCGCAAATATTTCATCACCGCTAGAGACGATTGCTTCCCGAATACGTTCACCGTTCACATAGGTTCCGTTGGTGCTATCGAGATCTGTCAGCAATGCCTCATGGGGTCGAACTTCAATCGTAAAATGCCGCGTGGACATTTGAAAATCATCAGGAAACGAGGCATCGTTCCCTTCCCCGCGTCCTACGAGTGTCACACTCTCGGTGTGCAATTGCAGGACGGTGGTGGGATGGGGTCCAGAAGTTGTGGTCAATGAAACGGACATTTCATAAATGTAGCGAGTTCAGCAGTGCGGCAGAAGTGTCGAAGAAAGCTAACAGAGAACGGCGATTACATTGTCACAAACAAATGTAGGGTGGGTGAAGTTCGTCGATTTAGAAAGATGATTGTTAGCGCGAAGATGTCGGAAGGCTCCTAAAACATCTTGTACAACATAGAACGAGAACGTAACCCACCTTTCAGTTTATCAGCGAGTCTGTTTCTTCGGCAATGCCACAGCGTAGAGCATGGTGACGCCACCGACTCCGATGCAGGTGAACGACATCCATTCTGGTGGATTAAAGAGGCGATTTCCGTTTGAGGAAATCGTTGTCACCAATTTCAATACGGGTGAGTCGGTTTGAGAGAATTTCTCCGTGAGCGTGACCTCATCAACAACGAATAGACCCGCCCCGCACAGGGAGAGGTATAAACCCATTGTTAAAAAGGCCGCACGGATCATTTGAGGGAACCATCTATACAATTAAAGAGCAGAGAGAGCGTTATTAACAACTCTGTCTCTTAAAAATGGTTCAGGTCTTTGAATTCCAACTGAGAAACCGATTCTCTCACGATTATTGATGCAGAAATCCAACAGATCGTCGCAGCTGTTGTTATCGAAATTCTTATTACAATCGTTAGGTTACCGCTGGTCTTGCTGGTCGTTGCGGTGCTGGGCAGCAGCCTTCGGGGCAGACGTCCCAGTTGGGACCGAAACAGCCGGTTGCTTCTTTGGGTGTTTCTGAGTTGAGTCTCTCGATGATCAACTTGCTAACGCAACGCACAAAGCGTGGATGAGTTCCTGGTGTTCCAGCGCGCACCATCTCCATATTCAGCTCTTCACATTTGACTGCGGCTTCTTCATCGAGATCGAAGAGAACTTCCATATGATCCGAGAGGAAGCCAATCGGTGAAATGACGAGTGCTTGTACATCTTGCTGATTGAGTTCCTCGATATGGTCCAAGATATCAGGTTCGAGCCATGGATCTTGAGGACGTCCGCTGCGACTTTGATAGACGAGTCGCCACCGATTCTCCGGCAATTTAAGTTCCTCAGAGACGAGCCGACAAGTTTCGGAGAGTTGCTTCACGTAATCACTGTTATTCGCCATCGAGTCAGGAATACTGTGCGCAGTGAAAGCTATTTGAAAATCACTTTTGTTGGCTTCTGAAAGTTGATCGATAGCGGATTGAATTCTCTCGACATTGGCTGCGATGAAATCTGGATGATTGAAAAATGTTCTAATTTTATCAACGTGGGCTGCGCCTTCACCGATTTCATCTTGTGCGGAGTACACATTCTCGCGGTATTGTCGGCAGCCTGAGTATGAACTGTAGGCAGAGGTCACGAACGCGATCGCTTTTTCAATCCCATCTGCTTTCATCTTTTCCATTGTGTCAGGCAGCAGCGGATGCCAGTTTCTGTTTCCCCAGTAGATAGGGATATCGATCCCTAACTCTTTGAGGTCAGCTTCGACAGCTTCAATCAGGTCACGAGTTTGAGCGTTGATCGGGCTGATACCATCGAAATGATAGTAGTGCTCAGCCACTTCAAGCATTCTCTCCCGCGGCACATTTCGCCCACGTAACACGTTCTCCAGAAATGGAATCACATCTTCTCGCCCTTCGGGACCACCGAAAGAAACGAACAGGACAGCATCGTAATTATATTGGCTCACAAGTTTACTTTCTGTTCGCAATTGGTGCATTAATTCAATTGCGATGATTGATGAGTCTGCATTCTGCATTTGTTATCTGCTCAGCGTGCAATTTCAGAGCATTATTGTCAAACTCACGCGAACGTCCAATCCATCACCAAGAATATTTTAAAATCATTTATTTATGTCGACATTATGGGTTGGGAATTTCTCTTTTGAAGATGAGCTACAAGGGAAGAATCAGCCCTCAGCAATCGTTCGACGCTTTGAGGCGGAACTGGCTCCGTGCCTCGCCGGTGCCGCTGCCAGTGGAGATATGATACTTTGCCCGGAATCGGTCGATGAATCGTTCTCAGATCATCTCAAGCAATGGGGTATTGAACCACCGTCGTTTTTATCCTTTGAAGAAGTTCACAAGCGAGCAAATGAAATCACTGCGATTGAACCCTGGGGTTGGTCGCCTGTGGTAGTCCATATTGTCAAGAAGCTAGGAGTTTTCCCGCATCCGCCGTTTGAGTCTGTAAAGCCAGCGAATTCGCGTCAGTTCTCATTTCAGATTGCTAGGAAGTTAGCTTGTCAGTTGGATAACGAATGTGAGATTCGTGACCTTACTCAGTTAAGAAAGGAACTTTCTCAAAAGTGCTACGAAAATGGGTTCGTGATAAAATCGAACTATGGTCAATCAGGTCGTGGACAGTTCATGAATTCAACGCAGGAGTTGACTGAACAACAGGAGAAGTGGATCGAGAAGAAACTCAAAGTCGATAAGGTGATTTTTCTCGAACCGAAATTGAATAACGTGGCTGAAATTGGAGTTCAATGGGACGTTCCTCAAGAAGGCAGCCCAACTCTATTTGGAATATCACAATTGAAATCGGACGAACGCGGACAATATCTTGGTTCAATCGTTGGCTTCGATGTGCAGGCGTTCCCTGAACTTGAAGAAATTATCCATTGTCAGCGGCTCGCGGTTTTGGAGATTCAACAACTTGGATACTTTGGTCCTGTTGGTATCGATGCGATGATTTATCTTGAACAATCTGGAGAGCGAAAATCCCGACCTTTGCAAGATATCAATGCTCGCTGGACGATGGGACGACTTGCGATTCACTGGGCGGATCGCTGCTTTCCCAATACTTCTTCTTCGATACATTGGGTTCATTCACCAACGACCCCGCATCCACTCGCAATGAAAACTACTCCTGATGAAGTCGGCGGTAAATCAACTCGATACCT
>JABJMI010000875.1 GCA_018659505.1 Planctomicrobium sp. | reverse complement strand
TCGTTGCTGATGGAATGGGTGGTCAAAGTGCCGGTGAAAAAGCGAGTGAGCTTGCCATCGATTTAATACGGAAGAAGCTTCAACAATCGATTGCCTGGGACGAAACACCTTCCGACAAAGAGATCGTAAAAGGGATCGATGAAGCTGTCGAATTTGCGAATTCCGATATCATGGCATTGGGGGAAATCGAACCCAAATTCAAAAGTATGGGAACGACCATCACTTTTATCGTTGTCGTGAATAATCAGCTTTATGTTGGCGGCGTGGGAGACAGTCGAACTTATCAACTCCGAGATGGAGAATTGTCTCAACTGACTGAAGATCATTCGTTGACGCAAGCGTTAGTGAAAGCGGGAACAATTTCTCCAGAAGATGCTCCGACGCACCGCTATAAAAATATGTTGTACCGCTACCTTGGTTCAAAAGATGGAGCGAACGGAACGGAAGCTCAGCGGATCTCACCACAAATCGGGGACAAATTCTTGCTCTGTTCCGATGGAGTGACCGACGGAGCTGACGATGATGTACTTCATCGTATCCTGGCTGAGGAAGATAATCCTCAAGAGGCAGCTGAAAAATTGGTCAAAGCCGCTCAAGACGGCGGTTCGAAAGACAATATTACTTGTGTTGTTTTACACGTCGTTGAACAGTAAACAATCGTTCAATGTTTGAAAATTATTAAATCACCACGAAATACACAAAAGACACGAAAAAGACTTCGCGACAGAGAGACCTTTTTGTGCTGTTGACCATGTCTATACATATGCCGGAAATCTAGACAGAACTGACATGATAAATTTCTGTTGACTGCTCAGAATCAATCATTTCAGCCGGTCTCTTTTCTTTAGTGTGATTTGTGTCTTTCGTGGTTCACTTTAGCCTTCTAGTTTCTTCGATTCAAAGAGTCTCAGGAGAGGGTTACAAAAGAAGAAACTTTGGTCAATCAATGGATGACAGCCAGACAATTGTTCTCGGGTCTCAATCGCCTCAGCGTCTGCAACTACTTAAGCAACTCGTTTCGGCTGATCGGATTCTGGTACGACCACCATTGCAGGCGGAAGAGGTTGGCTTTTCCGGGTTGACAGATCGTTTGGAGATCAGCGAACGGCTAGCTCAGATTGCACGAACTAAGAACGATGATGTCGCTAAGCAAGGTCCAGATCTTGAAAACTCCTGCATTCTAACCGCAGACACAATCATCATTGTGAAGGATGCAGATAACTGTTTGGTACTGGGGAAACCAGATGGTAAAAACTGGCAGAAGACCGTTCACGATTGGTTTATGAATTACTATTCAGACACCATTCATGAGGTCGTCTCCGGAGTCTGTATTCGTCTTCCAGATGGCAACATTCAAATGGCAGAATGCTCAACGACTGTCAAATTCAAAGTGATCTCTCACAAGTTATTAGACTGGTATCTTTCTACGGAAGAGCCGCTCGGTAAGGCTGGCGGTTATGGCATCCAGTCTGCTGGCAGCATCTTTGTGGAATCAATTCATGGGAGTCTGAGCAACGTCATTGGGCTTCCGCTTGAATTGATCGTAGATGAATTTTAGCCGGACACTTGAAGTGTCCGGCAAAACGAGTACTGACTCTAAGCCATTTCGCCGTCGTCTTTGAAGAGTTTGTATTCGATAGCATCAACGAGCGCGAGCCAACTTGCTTCGATGATGTTTTCGCTGACGCCGATTGTGCTCCAAACTTCATTGGCATCTTTGCTTTCAATGACAACGCGGACACTGGCTGCAGTTCCTTCGGTTGAGTTGATCACGCGGACTTTGTAATCGACAAGGCTCATTTCTTTGAGACCGGGGTAGAATGGAATCAATGCTTTGCGAAGTGCCGTATCGAGTGCATTGACTGGACCATCTCCCTCTCCGACTTCGTGGCGGATTTCACCGTCACCCTCGATTTTTAGTTTGACGGTCGCTTCGGTCAGTGGCTCTTCTTGCCCAGTTGTTTCTACATTGACTCGGTAGTGAATTCGTTGAAACTTTGCCTCATAAGTCTTCGCCAACTTCTTGACGAGGAGATCAAACGACGCTTCAGCTGCTTCGAATTGGTAACCGATGTTCTCCAACTCTTGAACCTTCTCAAGAATGTCACCCATGAGCTCTTTGTCGGAATCGAGCTTGAACTTTGTTGTCAGTGCGACGATGTTCGAACGTCCAGAGAGTTCGCTGACGAGAATACGTCGTTCGTTACCAACGATCTCGGGATCGATATGTTCGTAGCTATGTGCGATGCGATTGACTGCATGGACGTGCATTCCTCCTTTATGGGCGAAAGCGCTGCGACCAACGAACGCCTGATTTGCACGGAAGTTCATGTTCGCGAGTTCGTAAACGTAGCGCGAAAGTTCTGTCAGGTGAGACAGCCCTGCCCCGGTGCTTAAAAGCTCATAGCCTTCTTTCTTCAGTGATAAATTGGCAGCCACGCTGACTAGATCAGCATTTCCACAGCGTTCTCCGATACCGTTGATCGTTCCTTGTACTTGCAATGCCCCTGCGTCAACGGCTGCTAAGGAATTCGCGACAGCGACATCAGAATCGTTATGGCAATGGATGCCAACAGGAATCGAAAGTTCCTTCTGAACTTCTTCCAGGATTCTGACGATTCTCTCCGGCAGACTTCCACCGTTGGTGTCGCAGCAGACGATCATTTCGGCTCCAGCATCCTGGGCAGCGAGAATCGTCTTTAACGTATAATCAGGGTTGGCAACATAGCCATCAAAGAAGTGTTCAGCATC
>JABJMI010000515.1 GCA_018659505.1 Planctomicrobium sp. | reverse complement strand
TAGCCTGAGTCGTTTGTTCGGAATCTTTCAGGTCGTCATTGAAGATTTTTCGACGAGCGTCATCGAGAGTGAAGTCCTCAACTTTCAACGCCAGCTTTTGGACATTCCCCGCCCCAATCTTGAATTCAGTTTGTTCGCTATTTAGAAACGAAAGTGCGGTTGGAAAAAAGGGAAATTTCCCTTCCTGGTTATGCAGAAGGTAAACACGTCCTCCGAGTCTTAACCAGTCATGAAAGGCACGTGCCCGTGCTCCTTGCCAGAACGGGACTTGATCCAGCACGATCCCTCTTAATCCGTGAGTCGCAGTAACAGAAGTGGGAAAGCGTTCTTCGGGCATCCGTTTGAAGATTGATTCACTAAGCGAGACATCGTCCGTATCATAGATCAAGACGGTTGATCGCTCCCCTTTAATCACTGGCGGTAACGTCACAAGATGGTTCTCTCCATCGCCCCAGCGGATTTCCCAATCTTCCAGATTATCGATAACGTAGGGCGTGAGTTGAACCCAACGGGTTTCATCACCCTGAAGAGTTACTTCTTCAACTATTGTTGCTCCAAACTGACGATTACCACGTACGACGCGAGATAACTCTAGGAACCCTTGCCAAGGAGTTGGGCTCAGGTTTTTGAGTTGAATAGAAAGTGGGACAAACTCATGCAGCGGAACCCGCCCATCGAATCCCCAGTGAGTCTCTGCGACCACAAGCAGATCAGGATCCGACTCTTGTCCGGTCACTGCCCCTGTGAGAGGGAGAAGGACCAAGACCGAAGCAAGCGAGAATGTCAATAAATGTTTCAGTGAAAGTTGAATGATTATTCTCTAGAAAAACGATTGGCATTGCTTGGGGATTTCAAATGATCGGCGAGCGGAGGACGTGAGTCCCCTGTCTTATGCTGCTGATGCAGGGAGCTGACACTCCCCGCTCGCCAAGCTTCCGTGGTGATTCTTTTTCTTTAACATTTGTTTATGGAGCATTGCTCGTCTCTTAAAATTCTTCAATCAAGTTACCATCTTTTCGGTTTGCCAGATTTAGTAAGGTCTGCTTGTCCATTCGCTCTGAGAGGAAGCGGACGCTGCCATCGGCCATGCAGAAGTTGACACCATCGGTGTGCCAACTCATGAAGCCCCCAACCTGAAGCAGCGGATCAACTTTTTCTTCGTCGGCATCATCTTCTGGCACTGAGTCGACTGGCAGCGAGTAATAACTATCCCGTCCACCTCGTTCCTTGTACAGGATTGCATCGTTGATGGAGTTGACTCCTGACATGTTTCTCAGGGTTGAACGATTCCCATACGCCCAATTCCCCATCACCTTCACTTCACCGATCATAATGGTCGCACTTCGCCCATCTGTAATGTCTTTAAAACGAATCCGACTATTGAGGTACAAAACGCCATTGTTATCGGTATCGATAGGAGTTTCTGTGTCGTTGTAGCAGCCAGCATAAGCATGTCCACCCGCAGGTGATGAAGGGCATTGCAAAATTGGTGGCACACGCGAGATCGCAGCGTTGTTTTCTGGAGCGTAAATCGACTTTGTGAAATCGAGTTTCTCGTAGGCAAGACGTTCTTCAAAGTATGGAAGAACTTGAGTGATCCAACTGAAGTGATAACCTTTGCCATCATGCTGAACAGGACCGGAATCGTTGATGCTTCCCGGCGGTAGTGTCTGGTGAGTGTGATGATAACTGTGCATCGCCAGACCGAGTTGCATCATGTTGTTTCGGCACTGTGTACGTCGAGCAGACTCCCTTGCCTGTTGCACAGCGGGTAAAAGCAACGCAATTAGAATTGCGATAATTGCAATGACGACGAGCAATTCAATGATCGTGAATCCTTGACTTTTATTTACAGTTTTCATGATTCATCTCGTAGTTAATTCAGTCAAGGCTGGCAACGTGATTGTTGTTTCTATGGATACTTGAGTTCGGTCAGGCAGTTCGAGTGGATAAACTGCTACGATTTCCACGGCGTATTCGCGAGACGAATTTTCTTCAACTTGGATCGTCGCTTCGCCAGCTTCGGCGTTCGCTTCAATCTCCCAGACTTCTCCTGAATAGTTGGAGTCCTCAATCAGCTTCTGCCGGACTCGATCAATCGCAGAGTCAGCGAGAAGTGTCGCCTGAAGTTTTCGCTGTTTGTTTTCAAATCGCTGTTGTCTCAGCGAAGTCGTCCGGATCATCGAAAGACTGATCGAACTGCTAAGAATCAGCACAATAATGGCAAGTATCATCACCACACCACGCCGCTTGGTGATGGTTAGTTTCTGACTTGCTGGTGCGAGTCTATCCTGTCCCCGTTGGATCTTCTGAGCGGACCTTAACTGGTTGTTTTGGTCCGCATAGCGGACCCTACATTGATGCGAAAACCGTATCATTGATCATCTCCTTTTGTTGGAGAAGATTCGGCGTAGCGTTGTTGCCTGCCGACTGGGATCAAGAGCCTCACTGGAACTTGAGTATTGCTTGCCAACTGAGATGACATACTTTTCTCTGCAAGCGGTTCATACTTCTCGATGGAGAACTCAACGAGATTTGGTGAAATACTGTAACTCAAATCGCAATGATTGAATTGGAATGAATCGCGAGCGACTCTGCGTGCTCGCTGCACCTTTCGTGTGATTAGATTGTTTTGAATTCGGTATTCAATCACAGCACCGGTGCTTTCGGTCAAGTTAAATCCATCTTCAGTTTCATGGACTTCGGTTGAAATTTCAGCATCCGTGCGGAGTTGAACAGCTAAGCGATCTGTCGTCATCTGGTGAAACGCAGACGTGGCGAGCGAACTGTCCAATTCCAGCAGTTTGTTGATCAGTGAAATCCCAACGAAACTAAATGTACTTATCAACGAAATGACAACTGTCATTTCGATCAGCGACCAACCGGAACGATGGACATGAGCTGTTTGTTTCTTTCTCATTCCGACTCCTCTTTCGGTTGCCAGAATGAAAGAGAAACCGGTGGATGCGGTTCGCCGAATTGATTTATCCAGGAAATAGAAACCGTTATCATTGTGAGCGAGGCGTCTGTGTCAAAAGTTTCTTTGAATTCCAATTTTGCATCCTCCAATCGTGAAGTCAGTTCCTCCGAAAGAGCAGGCTCTTGTTCACCTTGCTGAATCTGGGTGACGATGTTCTGAACTTCTCGGAGTACATGTTCTCGATCCGCAATGCTTTCATTGACGATGGAAACACGACTGATGAACGGTGCTAAAAACGAAATCACCGTTGCCAGCAAAGCTCCCGCAGTCAGGAACTCAATAATAGTCGTTCCAGTGCGTTGAGTGTTCGAATTGTCAGCAGCTTTCTTTTTCACGAGAGTTCATTCAAGAGTTTTACGAGAGGAAGAAACAACGCAATACAAAACGATGCGACGACACATGCCAGCAGAATAAAGACTGCTGGTCGAATAAATTCCATCGTCCAGCGAGAGCGGTCCATTCGTCGCTGTTGCATTGAATTTGCAATGGAAACCAAT
>JABJMI010000544.1 GCA_018659505.1 Planctomicrobium sp. | reverse complement strand
CCTGTTTTAACAACCGTACAACTTCAATCTCGGTATTAAATTCTATGAGATCTCTACTTCAGCAGGGGCAATGATTGTTTCGTCCTCAGATTTCCCAGTCCACTTAGGAAGCTCACATTTGCTGACTTTCCAACCGGAGTGTACAAGAGTCCCGGTGATTGGCCGCGTCTCAACGACATTCCCAATCAGTCGCACCTGAGCCGGATTTGTCTCAGCAGTGACTTCGTAAGGCAGTCCTTCTTCAACATCGATGCTTGAATCAATCTGAAAGCAGCGAGCAAGAACACCTTGGCAACCACGATGAACCTCACGAACCGCTGCGCCGACCTGAGCGTCTTGGTATTCCGAGAGATCCTCTTTGAGGAAATCGATCAGCCGAGCTTCGCGTTGTAATGTCTCAAGTAATGTCAACGCTTCGCTGCGAGTTGGAATGACTGGAGTTTTAACCGGAGCTGGCTTCGGTTCTTCAATCTTTGTTGAAGGAGTATTGTCCGATGCCGTTTGAATTCGCTTTGCGGCTTCAGCATCGAACAAAACTTTTAAAAACATTTTGAAAGCAAGTACGCAACGACCCATGACTGGATTCTATCCTGTTTTGGAAACTGTTATTTCAGTTCAAGCAACTTGGGATACTATCTGACGAGTCGGCTTTGTCTACACAACTTCTAATATGAATCAACCCGTTCTCATGTTTTGCCGAACACTTTAAGTGTCCGGCTAAAGAAGCTCTTATTCCCGAACTCGTGACTCTAACCCCTGCTCTCCATCTTCGAGTTGGACATCCCGATGTAATATCCGGAACGGAGCATCCCCAATCGGTGCTCCGCCGTTGTGGAAATGGACTCCCTCAAACAGATAGTGATCCATGGGGCGATGCGTGTGACCGAAGTAAACGTGTGAGACTCCGGTTTCTTTGCCATGCCCGATGCTCTGCATGTATGCCAGAATTCGCTTGGCAACTCTCTTGCATGGATAAACTGCGGGTGGCGCAAGTCTGTGGA
Source organism: Planctomicrobium sp. (assembly GCA_018659505.1). Lineage (GTDB taxonomy): Bacteria > Planctomycetota > Planctomycetia > Planctomycetales > Planctomycetaceae > Thalassoglobus. The sequence continues at coordinate 3,480 of JABJMI010000544.1, read as the reverse complement.
GTTGAGCCTTGATCGCGACATCGTAGAGCCGGTTGTGCAACTCGGTTCGACTGCCGTGCGTAAATTGCTCTCTTTGTAATTTTAGACAAGCTGCTGTCATGTTTTTGTCTGCCACATCACCATGCAAAAAGAGGGTGTCTCCAATGCGGTAGTAGTAGCGGCTCCACTCGAAAGTCTTCATTTCCTGTTCGAGAAATGGCAACCGTTCAAGGAGTTCAGGATGGTCATCATGATTCCCAAGCAGGAAGTGAACCTGACAATGTTGAGTCGCTTCGTCGAAATTGCGTAACCATTCCACGGCAGCGTGGGCGGTTTCATCTTCGGTAAGATATCTCGACCAACGGAAATCAAAAATGTCTCCGCCGAGAATACATAAGTCGGAGTTTAACGCTGCCTCGACAATTTGATTTTGATAGCGCGCTGCTGTCGAGCGACGAGCAAACATATGGAGGTCTGCGATAAAACAAATTTTCGGCATGTACAATACTCCAATGTTCTCAATCCATGAACACTCAATAAATTGGCACCTTCTCTCATAAGATGAAGACCTCAATCTTTCTTTACTCTCACAAGAGTACGTACAATTTTCAAGCGAGGCATTTTTGCTGAAGACTTTGCTTAGTTAATACCACGAATGAATATTGCCACAAAATTATTCATCTACCTTCGCATTGATCAAAATTGATAGAATGCTGTTAAGAATATTCAATGTGGAATAGGACGAGCACTATTGATGAACATCTCCAACTCAAAAATCCTCAACGTCTGCTGGATCGCTACTTTACCCATCTATTGCTTTGCTTGTTCCGGCTCGCCAATTCAGGTGAGTCCGAAATCTTTCGAAGTTGCTCAGATTTCCAGTTCAGAGGAGATATCAGAGGAGCAGGCAGATTCTGCTCCGGAGAAGATCTCCAAAGTTCGTACGATTGATGAGCTTTTGCTTTTCCAGCCTTCGAAATACCCCCAAGGAAATTGGGAACCTACATTTCTGAATTATCAGGATGTCTATTTCGATTCCAGCGACGGCACTCGGATCCACGCCTGGTATTGCCCAGCTAAAGAACCGGTCGCGGTCATGCTGTATCTTCATGGAAACGGAGGCAACTTGAGCGGTCGTGCTCGTTTGATGAAGCAACTCCAAGAACACCATCGAGTCTCTGTGATGATCGTCGACTATCGTGGCTATGGTCGATCCGCAGGGAAAGCAACCGCAGAAGGTGCGATTCAAGATGCTAAAGCTGCCCGCGAAAAACTTGCTGAACTTGCGAGTGTTGAAGAGAAGGAAATTGTCCTCATGGGACGTTCTTTAGGTGGAGCGATTGCTATTCAACTAGCATCTGAGCAGTCTCCGAAAGGTTTGATTATCGAGAGTTCATTCACTTCGTTAAAAGCAATTGCGAAACACCACTTCCCCAAACTCGCGTGGCTGGTCCCTTCCGATAAGTTGCAGTCCGAGATTGCTATCAAGAAGAATCAGGCGCCGCTCCTTATCAGCCACGGCAATCGAGATCGAGTGATTCCCTATAAAATGGGAGAGAAGTTGTTCAACGCTGCGAATGATCCCAAGGAATTCATTACGATTCCGAACTCAGACCACAACGATCCGCAATCGAGAGAGTACTACAAGAAGTTCGATCTCTTTCTAAGTGGTCTCAATACACAATAGAGGCGTTGGCTTTGGGGGAGCCTGATAAAAGCACGCGAGTGAATCGAGGTGCTCACTCGCTTGCGCCGCGTGCTTGTAAATCCTAATCCGCCAATCAAGCCACTTGCAATGTGAGACTGCTTCTTCGATGATTTCTTGAAATCATCCTGTAATGAGCTGGTCACCAATGAGATTACATTTACTTACCTTCCTCTCTCTACTCATCGCCTCACCAACATTGGCTGAGGTCAATTTTGTCTCTCAAGGAAAGCCTGTACATGTCGACCTCGAACAAGGTGAATGGGAAACCAAAGACGGGTTCTTGCAAGACTCTGGTTTGAACAGTTTGTTGGTTGCGACGCAAACTCTCAAACCGGGACCATTCGAAATTGATGTCAAGCTGCGACTGATCAATCAAGAAAAGTCCGCTGCGACATTTCAGCTTGGTGATAGTCATTTCGGATTTGAAGGGGCAACCGAACAAGTCTTCGTCAACGGTCCTTTGTTCGGTAAAATTAAATTCTTGGGTAGCCCGGATGACTTCTTCAAAAGCGGGGATTGGTTTGACCTGAATGTCACTTCAGATGGCAAAAACATCTCATTCTCCCTCAACGACAAGCAAGTTGTCGAAGTCGATGATCCCGGAACCGGCTTCGACCTGATCGCTCTGCGTCCTTGGCGAAGTACCATGCAAGTCGCTAAATGGAGTGGTCTCGGGAATTTTGTCAAAGCTAAACCAAGGTTGCCGAAGGGCTACACCATCCCCACGATTGATCTCGCCGATCAAACAGAAAGACAAACTCTGGTTGATCGTGAGAAGGGACAATACCTCGGGCATCCAACCACGTTACTACTAGAAGATGGCAAAACTATTCTCTGCGTCTATCCGAAAGGACATGGCAAAGGCGGCATCGTTTACAAGCGAAGTAACGACGCTGGCAAAACATGGAGCGAACGTCTTCCAACGCCGGAGAACTGGTCGACCAGTCGCGAGGTTCCCACTTTGCATCGGGTTGTCGACGCAACTGGAAAGAAAAGAATCATCATGTGGTCCGGGCTCTACCCTGCTCGACTCGCTGTCAGTGAAGACGATGGAAAAAATTGGTCACCTTTAGAAAAGGTCGGTGACTGGGGAGGCATTGTTGTCATGGGGGCAGTCGTCAAACTTAAGACAGCCGGACACTATATGGCACTCTTTCATGATGATGGTCGCTTCCTGACTGACAAACCGAAACAAACAAGTCCTGCGACTTTTCCATTGCTGAAAACATTCTCCAATGATGGAGGCTTAACTTGGTCTGAACCTGAAGCCATATTCGCACGTTCCGACGTCCATCTTTGCGAACCGGGTGCGATACGATCTCCAGATGGAAAACAAATTGCTGTCTTACTCAGAGAGAACCGTCGGCTGCGAAATGCTCATGTCATCTTCAGAAACGATGAAGGCGAGACTTGGACCGAGCCGCGCGAAGTCCCGGCTGCACTGACTGGCGATCGACATACCGCGCAGTATGCACCGGATGGTCGCCTATTCATTTCCTTCCGAGACACCACACTCAGCAGTCCCACCAAAGGGGACTGGGTCGCATGGGTTGGGAAGTATTCTGATATCGTGGATGGAAACGAAGGACAATACCGCGTACGACTCATGGACAATACGAAAGGTGCTGACTGTGCGTATCCCGGTGTTGAAGTTTTACCGGACGGTACATTCGTCACGACAACCTATGGTCACTGGACGGAAGGTGAAGCTCCGTACATTATGTCCGTTCGAGTTCACCTCGATGAGATCGACGCCATCGCCAAGAAAAACAAATGATACTTAGCCCCCGGTG
>JABJMI010000458.1 GCA_018659505.1 Planctomicrobium sp. | reverse complement strand
TAGTCCTGACGGAAGCATGATTGCAACTGCCAGTTCGGACAGGACTGCCAAACTGTGGGATGCCAGTTCACTGAAGGAGATTGCAACATTAAGCGGGCATCGAAGTGGAGTGTATAAAGTCGCTTTCAGCCCGGATGGGTCACGCATGGCAACTGCCAGTTCTGATAAGACCGCAAAGCTCTGGGACATTCAAACTGCTAAGGAACTTCGAACGCTCAAGGGGCACACCGGGCGTTTGAACTGGGTTGAATTTGATCCACGTGGTGAACGACTCGTATCAGCTGCCTATGATTCAAAAGTCCGTATGTGGGACGTCGCTTCGGGGAAGCAAATTGCGACCGCCCACATTCCGTCTAGAATCGCCTGGGGAGTCGACTTCACTCCCGATGGCAAACGGATCGTTGCGACAGGACCTCAATCAACCATCGATATCTATGATGCCCAGAGCGGTCAGGAGGTCATCTCCATTGACCGTGGCGGAATTCACCCGGGCATCCCAGAAGTCGAGTTCAGCCATGATGGGACCCGACTCGTGATTACTGGACATGACGGCTATGTCAGCGTCTACGACGCACCTCGTCAGCACGAAACCACGTTACTTCATGGACATACTGACACCGTCGCCAGCGTCACTTTCAGTGACGATGGCTTAAGAATCTACTCAGAATCTGCAAACGAAAAACTGGTCTGGAATGTCGCGCAGCGAGTGATTATCAAAGATGCCACATGGGATCCTCCCCAGACATCGGCAAAAACGTCTTCCGACGAACGATGGTATGTGACCACGGAATTAAGGAATGTGGTGCTTGTCGGTTTGGAGTACAAAAATACCCCAACCGAGAAAGCCTATCGGATCAACAAGGCGAGTATCGATCCTCACTGGCATGAGGAGCAGGCGCGAGCAGCAACAGAAGAACAGGATTGGTACGCTGCAACATTCCACTATGCTGTGTTGGTTAAGAACAACCCTGATCAGGGTCTTTACTTTGATGATTTGGAATTTTCGTTCCAAAAACTTCAATCACAATTCGAGCAACGGGACCGTAAGATCGAGTTACACCTTGCTTCTGTCGTCCATAATTCTCTTCAGGTTCCACCTATTGAAGAAGAACCTAATTCGAGCTTCGAAGAGCCAGAGATTCGACCAGATTATTGTCAATTTCTCGAGACATTGCCCGGTTGGAGGACAACTGGCCGTTGGTTCGAGATATGGCCGACAAATTTCCAGGGAGTCGAAGCTCATGAGGGACATCAGTTCGTAGAGTTAAACGCACGTGAAGAGGCGACACTCTACAGAGACTTAGTCAGTATCGAAAAAGACGCCGTCATTGAATTTTCATTTGCCCACCGAGGCCGCAACGGTGACGACATCATGAAGCTGACCATTACTGATTTGGGGGCTGACAATATCGCCGGAACTAGGGACGACAAAGAGTTGTTCTCAAAAGAGTACACTACCGGGAAGAGCGCCTGGGCAGTTTACGACAGCACGACAGAGCCGGAAATCAAAGCGGTTGGAAACAGAGTTCGCTTCGCCTACAGCGCGGTTGCCGCAACTGGCGGAGACGGACCAGACAAAACCGAAGGGAATTTTCTGGACGCAGCCCACTTCGGTGTCAATGGCGAGGTTGCATCGCGCCACGCGTATGGCATCAAGAAACTCCAAGTGTTCTCCGACAATGGCAAGCATCCCGAGAACCGCTATTTGGGCATGAGAGAAAATAACGTCGGAATAGCTGGTGAGACAGAATCCAGCGGCGAAAGCATCTAGATCCTTAACGTTGAAAAGAACGAGACCTTCGCAATTCTAACCAACAGCGAGGGCAAATATTTGACCACGCGCGGGGCAGGTGTCATCTTCGCGGATGAACTGGAAGAAGGATCTGGCTGGTTGATTCGTAACCCGTTGCAAGCAGACCTCAGTCCGAAAGACAGTTGGATCAACCTTGAAGCCGCCAGCGATCATCAAGGCATGGGAAGGAATTAGGAATTGTCCTTCGATTGTAAGAATGTGAGAATTATGTTGTGTGGTTGAAATAAATCCCTCTCAATTTGCCAGTTCTCGATAGGCTTGCTGGGTGTAGAGTTGGAAGTATTCTTCTTTATTGCGAAGCAAGGATTGGTGTTTGCCTTGTTCTTTGATCCGCCCGTTTTCAATAACCAAAATCTGATCGGCAGATTTGATAGTAGAAAGACGATGTGCGATTACGAAACTGGTTCTGTTTTCGAGGACTTTGGAGAGTCCTCGCTGAATGATTTGTTCGGTTTCGGTATCGATGGAAGATGTCGCTTCGTCCATGACGAGCAACTTCGGCTGTTTGAGGACCGCTCGGGCAAACGAGACAAGTTGCTTCTCGCCCAAACTTAATTGATTTCCGCCTTCTCCGACGGGTGTTTCGTAACTCTTTTCCAAGTCTTGGATGAAGTCATGAGCACCAACATATTGCGCCGCTGCCTCGACTTCTGCTTGAGTGGCAGATTGTCTTCCATAACGGATGTTGTCTGCGATGGATCCACTGAACAGATGCGGTTGCTGCAAGACGATTCCTAAACTCGATTGCAGCCAATGAAGACTACGGTCTGTGTAATCAATTCCATCAATTAGGATCTGACCTTCCGTCGGTTCATAAAATCGACAGAGCAAGTTCACTATGGTCGACTTCCCGCCCCCTGTTGCTCCAACCAAGGCGATTGTTTGTCCTGGTTCAACAGTCAGAGAAAAGTCGGTGATGATCTGCGGTCCGGTTTTATATTTGAAACCGACGTTTCGAAATTCGATAATTCCAAGTTCGTCAGCGTGCCCGTCGTTTCCATTCTCTTTCAGTCTAGTTGCGACGGATGGAGTGTCTTGCACATCGGGGACAGCATCAATCAAACCAAGAACACGTTCAGCCGACGCCTGAGCCATTTGCATCTCAGCGAACCAGGCGGAGACTTCTTGTGCCGGCTGAAAGAAAAGCTGTGCGTAATACATAAACATCACCATCTCCCCGATGGCAATGGTTCCTAATAAGACTTGATGTCCACCAACGACAAACGCCGCTGCAATCGCGACACTCCCGAGAGTAATAACAGTCGGAAGGTAGGCGGCGGAGAGAATCGCATTGCGAATCGAATGTTCTTCCATCTCGCGTGTGAGTCGATCAAAGTCTTGCAGGTTTTCGTCTTCTCTTACGAAGACTTTAGAAGTGTTCACCCCTACGATGCCCTCGTTATAAACACCAGTGATTCTGGAGTTTGTTTTACGCACAAGACGAGAAGTGCGCAGGATTTTCTTCTTGAAATAGACACTCACATAGACAAGGACCGGCAATACTGAAAGTACCGCTAAAGCGATTTTCCAATTGTAGATGAACATGACAACGCTGACCGCCAGCATCAATGTCGATCCCCAAATTAGGTCCATCACTCCCCACGCAAGGATGACCGAGAGCCTTTGACAGTCCGAAGTCAAACGTGCCATCAACCAACCGGTCGGTCGAGTATCATAGAAGCTAAATGACAGCCTCTGTAATTGCTCAAAAGCATCACGTCGAATATCGTTGCTAACGCGTGTGCGAATTGAGCCAGCACACATCACAAACGCCCAAATGGAAACGCTCAACGAGATCGCCAGACCAGCGAAAGTGACAGCATAGAAGACGAGATTCACATCGCCTGAGTTTGTTTCAATATCAGTGATCAACGTCCCGGTTAATAACGGGAATCCGAGATCGCTCGCTGCCAGTGCAAAGGCAACGCAAATGAAAGCGGCAACAGTCTTACGATAATGCAGCGTGTACTGGAGCAGCGTCTTCCAAAGTCGCAGATCGAGCTTGTTTTCTTTGAGGTCATCTTCATCAATCCAGCCGGAATTCATGATTCGTCTCCCGAGAGGACGGCATTGATTTCGTCGTCCAGCACACCTTGTATGCTCCAAAGTCGCTGATAAGAACCTTCCATGTTTAACAGTTCTTCATGAGTGCCTGATTGCACAATGCGTCCATGGTCGAAGACATAAATTCGATCCGCCAAGCGAGTCGAAGAGAGTCGATGAGCAATCAATATCGTTGTTTGCTGCCCATGGCGTTTTTCTAAAGCCTCAAGAATATGTGATTCTGTTTTAGTATCCACCGCACTCAGACTATCATCGAGGATGAGAAAAGTTGGCTCCTTAAGAATCGCACGCGCAATCGCCAATCTTTGTCGCTGTCCACCCGAAAGAGTTACCCCACGTTCACCGATAACAGTTTCGTACCCATCTTGAAACTCAACAATATTGCCATGGATATCAGCGGCTCTGGCACACTCTTCGATATCATAATGAGCAGCGTCGCTGCGACCGAGAACAATGTTGTCTTTCACACTCTTCGAATACAGAAAAGGGTCTTGAAGAACGACTCCGAACGAATTGCGGACTGCTTGCCTGTTGATTGAGTTTATCTCAGTTCCACCAATTTTAATCGAACCTGTTTCGTAGTCATAAAGTCGCAAAAGGAGTTTGATCAGTGTCGATTTCCCTGATCCGGGTGGACCAAGAATTGCGATTGTCTCACCGCTTTTGATATTGAGGCTTAAGTCGTGCAGCACCGGATCTTCAGCGTTGTAACCAAAGGTTAAGTTGTTGATTTCGATATCTCCCGCCACAGCTGAGACTGGTTGCGGTTCGATGCTTTCTTCTGGCTCATGAAGAATTGCGTTGATCCGACCAATCGCGACTCCCGCACGACTGCTGTCTGCGACGACTCTACCAATTTGCCTCACTGGCCAAATGATCGTTTGCACCATCCACCAGAAGAAGACCCACGCACCGATTGTCAGTTCGCCTGCGATGACAAAGTAACCACCTGCAATCAGAACAACTCCCAATTGAAAAAGGACAGCGACGTCAGAAATCGACCAGAAAAGCGCAAGACCTCGAAAGAGGTTCATTTCGAGGTCGCGGAATTCATTATTCGCTGCGTTAAATTTGTTGTGCTCATACTCCTGTTGAGCGAACGCCCGAACGACGCGTATGCCGGTCAGGTTCTCTTGAATGACTGTACTCAGCCGTGCTTCGGATTCATCCACTTTCACAAAGAGTTCGCGAATCTTTTGATAGAAGAAGTAGGCGAACCCAATCAGAATTGGAAAGGAGCCAAGCGAGATCAGGCTCATGCGCACATCCTGAGCGAACATGATTGGAATCCCAACAATTAAGAGCAATGAGACTTTCGCAATTTCCACAACCTGTGATGCCATGAAGACGCGGATCGTTTCAACATCGGAAGAGCACCTTTGGACGATGTCACCCGTGTCGGCATGGTCAAAATACTTTGCAGGCAATTTCTCTATGTGGGAATAGAGCCTGTTTCGCAATCGCTGTACGATACCTTCGCTCGCTTGTGCCGCCCAGCGACCTCTTAAGTAAGTAAAGATTCCATTCAGCAGATTTAACCCAACGACCATCAACGCAACTGGCAACAATACATTGCGAATAGTTGTCGCTGGTTGAGTAAGAGAATCGAGCGCACTTTTCAGTAAGTAGGGAACCAGCAGGAGAAATAGAGTTCCGATTCCCATCGAGATAATCGCTGCCAGATAGCGCAAGCGAAACCCTGCCGTCACATCCCATAAGGAGTCAGACGATTGCCTCGGTTGACGTTCATCGGTCTCGGGCATGGGATATCATGAATTGGCGAGCGGTGGATGCCTAGTATTGCTACCAGAGGAGAGGACTCACCATACCGGCAGTCGGAATTTCAGACAATCGAAAGCAAGAAAGGTTCAAGTATTCTTCCAAATAATACTCATCAAGAATTGGCAACAATGTAAGCCGTTTGTTAACTGTCCACACCTCTGAAATTTTTGGACAACCACGAAACACACAAACGACACGAAAAATGTCGCGATAAACATACCTCCTTGTGCCACTGATTATCTGTCTTTAGATCTGAAAACATAGACAGGATTGACATGATACACTCGGTGAATCGTTCCTCTCGTTAACTTGCATTGTCTTCATCTTATCCTGTCAATCATGTTCATCCTGTCTACTTTTTTTCTAAAGGCTGGCGACTTGACCTTCTCCGTGCCTTCGCGTCTCCGCGGTATTCCTTCCTTAATGAACCACTTTCTGTAGAATTCATTATTCGACTTACCTACGAGAATCTATCGCGTATACAACTTTAAACAACGGCTGCTTCTTGTCGCGCATTTTTAAAATTTTAAGATCAATTCAGTATCGACAGGCAAATCGACTCGATTTAAGCCTCTTTCGGGCTGTGTTTGTGCTCTTAGTGATGGGCTGGGGAGTCAGTTCCACACTTGTCAGCTTTTCTAGGGGAAGCGTCAATCTCGGAGCCACCATGCTGTGGTGGTTTTACCCCGCGAGCATTCTGCTACTGGCTTCTCTCGCTGGGCGTCTCAATCGGGAAACAGTCGGTGATACGACCTCTGGTTATCTCAGCCTGATTTCATTAACAGGCACGACCAATACACAGTGGACAATGATTCGTTTTGTTCAGAACTGGATTGGATTTATATCGGTCTGGGTTGTGCGAATTCCATTTCTCTGTCTCTTCTACACTCTGGGAGGAATCAGGTTCTACGAACTTATTCTCTCTGAGGTATTACTCCTGTTTCTTTACGGAGCTGTCGCAGCCCGGTCCATGGTTGTCGCTCATAATTCAGATAATCGAAAAGGTGCGAACTGGTCAGGCATCGGGACTATTTTCGCTCTGGAAATTCTCTTAAACCTTGGTCGAATCATTGTTGGGATTTTGACCGCTCTAAAAATTCCCGCTCCAAACATTCTTAGGCAATTTGGGGATTTTACGAACGGTTTGTCCTTACTACACTGGTTTATGAATTTGGTGAGCGGAGGTTTTGTTGCATATGACTTGATTGGGCATCTGGGACTCTATCTTGCGATAACATTTTTCTTGTTAGAAAAGTACCGTCGAATTCTCTACGAGCGAATTGGTGAGTCCCCCGAACCAGCTTTGGAGTCAAAGAAAGAGAAAACGAAAGCACTCAAAAAACGTCCACCCCTGACACGCTGCTGGGACAACGTCCTCGGTTGGCAAAGTTATGTTTACTACGCTGGCGGTCACGACAACACAACGGGACGTGTGGTGCTCTATGTTCTTGCTTTTATGTTTGTTCTATTCTGCGCAGCGACAAAAATGTTGACTCCGATCATGGTCATCGTTCTCATCGGAAGTGGGATCGTTTTTCTAAATGCAATGAATGGGACATCGCACTGCCTTGATAAAGAATTAAAGGCGAAAACTTTAGGCTCGCTGGTCATGACGCCCCATGATGGTCTCGATCTTTACCGCGGTTGGCGAAGCGGAATTTTATGGCTTTGCATTCCTGATCACATCTATGCTCTACTCGTTGCAATCGTGATGCTTTTTGTCGAGCCGGTCGCGTCTTATATTATCGTCTGCTTCGTGATTACCATTGACCTGAGTGGTCCGCTGTTGATGCTATCGGGCTTGGTTCCTATCGCTTTGAAAAGTCTGGGGACTGCATTTGTGGTCTTGTTCGGACTTTTTGCGTGCGTGATGTTTGGAGTTTTCATTGCCTGGGCTTCTCACCCGGCATTCTTTCCATTTGGTTTCCTTCCCATTTACTTTCTCTTCAATTCCTTCCTGCTCCATAAATTTGTCGAGAGTTGGTTAATGATCACGATTGCTGACCAAGTTTGAATCGATAGCCAGGCAGCAACAGCAACTCTGGTGTTTGACGGAAATTAAATTGGCAACTCACCGGGGCGCACGAAAAAACTCCCTCGCCTTTCAGCGAGAGAGTTTCTGGCAAGTACCACCCCACGCGGTTCTTGCCGGGTAGTGGTGTGTAACAGTGAGAGCAATTTTGAGAGAATCTTTGTGAGAGCAAAGAAGAGAGCTTTAAGATGCTGAGCAATGTGGGGTGAGTTAGTTGATATCAAATTCACCGGCACAGAAGTCAAAGCTATCCTGGAAACGGCTTCCATCAGTCCAGGCTTTATGTCCGCTGAATCCTTCAACCTGATAAGTCTGTTGAATACAGTTGAATGCGGTTCCAACGTCTTCGAGTTCGTTGTTAATGTTCAGGGCGACTTCGCTGAGTCCGACAATCAGACCAAGGACAGCGATTGTTGAAATGAGGACGAGTTCTGCTGAAACAATGAAACCAGCTTCGTCATTAAGTAGTGCGTTGAAAGTCTTCATCGTGGGGTTCCTAGTAAGGAGTGTTGTGTGATGTGTTTGATGAAAGAGACTAATGCAGACCGAGTGCCAAAAGTGTTCAGGACACTTAACACTTGAGGAGGGGGAGCCCCTTTTATTCAACGCATAGCATTACTCACAAGTAGTTTACGACATTCGTAAATAAACTGAATCAGGTTCTGAATCAAATGTTTTCTGCAATCACCTATGAGGCATTTTTACAACACGACTTGAGATGGAACTAAGTCCTCGCCTGAATAGTTTTTGTAAGCTCTAACTATCATTAGAATTACAATTAATGATGAATTATTGAATCATCGTTTCAAAAAGACACCAAGGGAGCACCCTCATGCGTCAACCGTTTCGGGAAAGATTGCAGAGTGAGGAAATTCTCGTTCTGGATGGTGCGACTGGTACTGAGTTGGAGCGAAGAGGCTTTCAGCTGAACGCTCCCGGATGGTCAGCCTCTGCGATTCGAGAAGCCCCGGAGTTACTTCTCGAAATTCATCGTGACTATATCGCTGCCGGTGCCGAGATCGTCACCACGAATACTTTTCGCACTCACAATCGAAATTTAGGGGACACAAAGTGGGCAGGTGAATCTCGAGTATTAACAATCGAAGCTGTAAAGATTGCTCGCCAAGCCGCGGGTGAGGCTTATGTCGCGGGTAGCATTGCACCCCTGGAAGACTGTTATTCACCGCAATTGACCCCTCCTCAGGCAGACCTTGAGAAAGAACATCAACAGATGGTTGAGAACTTGATCGCTGCTGGTGTCGATCTCATTATTGCTGAGACTCAACTCACAATAAGAGAATCTGAAACAATAGCCAGAATTTGCTCGACGTACCCGCTTCCGTTCATCCTGAGTTTTACTTGTGGTCGCGACGGAAAACTTCTCTCTGGAGAAAGCCTTGCAGCCGCCGCGGAAGCGGTTTTGCTGTATTCACCAGCAGCATTGCTAGTGAATTGTCTCCCGGTTGAGGAGGTTCTGGATCGTATGATCGAACTGAGAAGCGTTGATTCTCGAATCCCCCTCGGAGCTTACGCAAATTCCGGAAGGTTAAGGTCAGACGGGACTTGGGAGTCAACGCTGGGAATAAATCCGGCAGTTTACGCCGAATTTGCACAGACCTGGAAAGAGTTTGGAATTCGCATCGTTGGTGGGTGCTGTGGGACGACACCAAGGCATGTAAGTTGTTTGATTAAAATGGTTTAAAGGAAACTTGGCACTTTGGGGCAGCCTCAATTAGTGCTTGATTCCGTTCATTATTAGCCGAATCCTGGCTCAAGTCGATCTTCCGGCTGAGAAACTCTTTGAGTAGTTTTCGACGATCATCCACTCTCCATATCACGATCAATCGGATTCTCTCACAAATTCTTGTGTGAGTTTCCCATGTAGACAGATTCTGTCTATGTGATCACCGACTACTAACCCATCGACTCATGAAACGATTTGAAGTACCCACCAAAGAATTCAAACTCTGTTCCAGGAAGGAACGTGGGCTTCGCTGCGAATCAAAAAGAGTTGAGGGAGACATGATG